>CAYRBR010000001.1:0-76962 GCA_964422555.1 uncultured Caldisericota bacterium
AACACCAGACAAACTGGGTCTTTTTTAATAAAATCTTCACCAATTAGAAATGCTTCTCCAATTCCCTTTGGTTGTTTTTGCACTTCATACGTAATTTGTAACCCAAACTGATTACCGCTTTGAAGAAGAGATTGGAATTGTGGAATATCGGAAGGTGTGCTGATAATAAGGATCTCTTGAATGCCAGCCAGCATTAGAACTGATAAGGGGTAATAAATCATAGGTTTATCGTAAACCGGAAGAAGCTGTTTTGAAATTGAAGGGGTGATTGGGTTTAACCGGGATCCACTTCCACCTGCCAAAATGATTCCTTTCATAGAACTCTCCCAAAACAATGTATATCAAACTTTTTTTAAGTGTAGTATGAAGAAGCTTATTTGGCAAAAATATTTTGATTAGTTTAAATGTCTTTAAAAGACTTGACATTTTCTAGAATAAGTACTACCCTAAAATTGTTAAATTTTATATATTACGATAGGAGGCAAATTATGAATTTCTTTAAAGACGAATCAGGACAAACCATTTTAGAGTATGCATTAATTATTGCTGTATTAGTATTGGTAATTATCGCCGCCGTACCAAGTTTACGTGGTGCTGTAACTGGTGTTTTCACTAAAACAGAAGAAGGTTTATCAGTAGACGACGTTTCTTTTGGTAGCTAATTACTTAACTAATTGTTAATTGAAACTCTATCCGGGGAGGCTTTCTCCCCGGTTTTTTTATGCATTGTCGTCGTATTAAGGGGGAAAAGTGCGAATTTTTTCTTGGAATGTGAATGGAATTAGAGCTGTTATTCGAAAAGGATTTACAGACTGGTTGCAGAAGGAAAAACCAGATGTAGTATGTATTCAAGAAACGAAAATTCAGAATAATCAATTAACCCAAGCCATATCAGAACCTTCAGGTTATATCTCTCATTTTTTTTCTGCAGAAAAAAAAGGATATAGTGGAGTAGCGATTTATTCAAAAAAGAAGCCAACTAAAATTGTTCATGGTTTTGGAGTTGAAAAATTTGATATGGAAGGTCGAGTCATTCAAGCCTATTTTGACAATTTAGTTGTTATCAGTACGTATTTCCCAAATGGCAAAAGAGATGAAGATCGACTTCAATATAAGTATGATTTTTATGCAGATTATTTACCTTATCTTGTTAAACTTACTCAATCTGGATTAGATGTAGTTGTGTGTGGAGATTACAATACTGCTCATAAAGAAATTGATCTCGCACGACCGAAAGAGAACAAAAAAATCTCCGGGTTTTTGCCTTTGGAGAGAGAATGGCTTGATAAATATGAAAAAGCTGGCTTTATTGATACGTTCCGATATCTTCATCCAGATAAGGTTCAGTATTCTTGGTGGAGTCATTTTGCAAGATCAAGAGAACGAAATGTCGGATGGAGAATAGACTATAATTTTGCGTCTACTTCATTATCTTCACGAATCAAGCAGGCAAAAATATACGATCAGGTTACAGGGTCTGATCATTGTCCTATAATGGTGGAAATAGAAGAGAAATAGGAAGTATCGTTGAACTGGTTACAAAATCATTCATGGCTGCTCATTGTTTCTGCTGTGGTTCTATTTTCTATTGGATTTTATTGCGGAAAGGTAGAGCAGAAAGCGTCTTCAGCAGATATCACCAATCAGTCGACTTTATGGGAAGAAGAAGAGATTGTTATTCAAAATAGGTTTTATATCACGGGGGAGATTAGTCATCCCGGATTATATGAGTTCCAAGAAAATATTTGCCTTATGGATGCTATTGATATGGCAGGTGGATTAACTGAAAAAGCAGATATTACTGAAGTAAATCCAGCAAGATCAATTCGAGATGGAGAAAAAATCACCATTCCTTCCAGCGAAACTGAACACTCAACAGCAGGATTGCCATCTTCAGTTACTCCTAAGAAGAGCAACGGTAACAAGATTAATATTAATTTAGCCAGTCTAGATGAGTTAATGACTCTTCCAAATATCGGACGAACGAGGGCCGAAGACATCCTTGTTTATCGTGAAAAAAATGGATCGTTTATTACTGTTGATGAAATTATGAATGTTTCAGGGATTGGGCAAAAGACATTTGATGCCTTAAAAGATCTAATTTGTGTTGATGGATCTGGATAAACGACTCATTCCACTTCTGTTTCTTGGTCTTATAACAGGTGCCTTTTTCGGTTGTCTGGATTGGTTTTCATGGATTATTCCAGTACTTTTGTTGATAAGTACACTCTATTTGTATCTTACATACTTTGTTACTACCGATACACAGAAAGATAAGAATAAATCAATTATTCTGTTTGTCGTACTTCTTATGTTGTTTTCATGGGGCTATATATCTCTTCGAAAACCAATTCAAAATACACATTTTATTATCAATCAATCCTGTAAAGAACAGGGAAACGTCATTTCCCAGCCATTGTACTACCCAAACAGTGTCTGGTTTCATGTAAAAACTCCGAATGGAAAAGTGCAATGTAAACTCTCTTATACAGAATCGAAGATCCCTGAAATTGAAATAGGATCTAGTGTTTATTTTGAGGGTATTGTGGAAGATGTGTCAAAGTATTCCGAAGAAGCTACATTGTATTTAAAAAAAAGAGATATTGTTGCTTCTGTTCTCATTTCTCAGGAAGATCGGTTTGCTGTTCAATCACCCAAGAATATTGTCAGAAGTCTCCTAAACCGAATCCGAAGTTCTATTGAGACCAATATATCAATTGCTACCCGAAACCGAGACGATCTAACGGGAATTCTGAAAGCTATCATGATAAACCAAAAAAAGGGTGTAGATGTAAATGCATATGCTGAACTTGGTATTGCACATTTGCTATCGATTTCGGGAATGCATTTTACAATTGTGTCCATTCTTTTATTGGCGATTTTTCTATTGCTTCCATTTTCTCAAATATACAAGACTGTGTTTTTTGAACTATTACTGTTATTTTATTTAAGTATTATTGGGTTTCCATTGCCAGCAGTTAGGGCTTTTATCATGATTTCATTTGTCTCGTTGTCCTTACTGGTGAAAAGGAAAACAGAACCATTTTATGCACTTATGATTGCTGCATTTATCCTTGTTGTGATGAAGCCATTTCTTATTCTTTCGATTTCATTTTGGTTTAGTTTTTTAGCAACTGCAGCATTGTGTATTCCTGGATCTGGTTTTCAGAAAACAATCTATTTGTTTGTTACAATTAGTCTGGTATCTGCTTATTCATTCCATATGATTTCGATAATTTCATTGGTGAGTAGTGTATTTTTTTCTTTTTTTCTAATTCCATTTTTTACTTGGGGATTATTCAGTATTATTCTTCCAGGAGTTTCAAGCCTTTTATTGTATCCCTTATTTTCCATATTGTATGATGGATTATTGTTTTTTGCCAGAGCTTTTCGCTCAATACCTGGATCGTATCGATTTATACCCTTTTTACTACAAGACTGGATCGCAGTCTTAATAGGAATTGTATTCATACTATATATCGTGTCTTACTACACGGGATTTTGTAAAAAATCAAAACACTTTATAACTTTCGTTTTATGTATCGCTGTTTTGATTCTATTTATCCCCATTCACACCTCCAATACTAGAGTTGCTTTTTTCAATGTTGGAGATGGTGACTCTATATTTATCCAATCTCCTCATGGGAATATTCTTATTGATGTAGGAGAATGGGAAGGTGACTATTGTCCTGCAAAAACTACTATCGTTCCTTATTTGAAGAAGTGGGGGATAAATCATATTGATGCCATACTACTTACTCACTATCATTCTGATCATTATGGGGGAATACCGTATATTATCTCCCGTATTCCTGAAATAGACGTCCTTCTTCTTCCCGATACAAACAGTTTGGACAAAAAGGTTTTTATAGAACACATGGTTCAGAAAGACGGTTTTAAAATACCCTGTAAGAATGTTGATCAAAAAATGGTTTTTAAGGAATCAGAAGAAAGTAGTTTTGTTATTTTCCCTGTCTATAAACTGTATTCAGCTGAAATGACTATGAATGAGAACGATAATTCAATCATTTCGAAATATCTGTGTGGAAACATATCATTTCTTTTTACAGGGGATTTAGAAGCCAATGGCGAAGAAGCTCTTCTTAGCTACAGTAGAAATCAACTACATTCCACTGTATTAAAAGTGGGACATCATGGAAGTAATACTTCTACAACAGATGAATTTTTAGAAGCTGTAAAGCCGAAATATGCCATTATATCCTGTGGCAAATATTCCTACTGTAAACATCCATCAAACAAAGTGCTTGAAAGACTGAAAGCTCATTCGATTCCCGTAGAAACAACACATAATAAAGGAACTATTGTGTTAGAAACAGATGGTAGAACAGTTTGGTTTGCAGAAGAGTAGTTAGGGGGTTGCATCTGGGTTAGGTTTAAATGCCATTACGCGACAAAGTTTGTTATAGGGGATTTGGATGCTCTGAAATCCATTTGAGTAGGACGTAACCTGGTAGGGATTAAAAGTAACCAATAAACCCTGCGGAGAAATACAGACGTTGTAGAAATTGTCTGGTTTTGGAGCAGTACCTTCTCGCAACCATTCATCATTGTATTCAATTGCTTCTGTACTAAACTGTTCAATTAAGTTTTCTCTTGAAACCTTGGATAAAATAGGTAGGTATGAACTCTGAGAAAGGAACAGGTCAGCTGTTTCTAACTGTTTTCCTTTGCTAATATCTATGTTTAGGCTTTTAGAATACTCTTCGGGATGAGCTCCTCCAAGATCAATTGAGAAATAGAATAGAAAACTAATTTTCTCGAGACTGGCATAAATGGGTTCATATTCAACCCAAAGTTCTCCCTTTTTCGGAATGGTTTCAAGTAAGATGTTGTTCTTTATACTTTCTGTCCAGTACGACATTTCTTCAAAAAGGAAAGCAAAAATGATAATGTTTAGGTCTTTTTCTTTATCTTGATTTTGGGGGAAAGATATTGAGGGAACACTCCCACGAAGAGTGTAGAAGTCGTTGTAAAAAGTTTGATTTGCTTCATCACTGGAAAACGTAACGATAGGAGGAATAGAATCTACTGGAATAGGAGATTTCGATAAGGAACAGGAACATAACAAAGAGGAAAAAAAGAAAAAAGTTACAAATATATAAATTGATATTCTATTACAACGGCACTTCTGCATTCTGTCTTCTCCTTACTGAAAAGAAATTACTAAAACTATTGTATCATGGAGAAGTGAAAAACTCGAATTGACACTCACAGAGAGTTCACTATGATATTGAGCATGTATGAAAACGAACAGGAGGCTAACTATGAGCACTGAAAAAACTGCTATTGAAGAGAAAAAAGACAAACTCTTCTTCCAAAAGAAAATGGTTTGGAATAAAGACAATCATTCCAAAATCATGCAGTTTTCCGAAGAATATAAGAAAATCCTGGATGCTGGAAAAACAGAACGAACTTTTGTAAAAGAAGTGAAACAAATTCTTGATGCGAATCAATTCGTTGAATTGAAAGATCAGAAGCCCGAAAATGGAAAAAAATATTACCGTATTATTAACGAAAAAGGTATTTTTGCTTTTGTGCCAGGAAAAAAAGAAATTTCAGAGGGAATCAATTTTATTGCTACCCATATTGATTCTCCCCGGTTAGATATTAAGCCAAATCCATTGTTCGAAGATGGTGGGATGGCATTTTTAGACACTCATTATTATGGTGGAATCAAGACATATCAATGGATGAACATGCCATTGTCTCTTCATGGTGTTGTCACAAAAACAAATGGGGAAGTGGTTGAGATCCATGTGGGAGAAAAAGAAGACGACCCAATTTTTATGATTTCTGATATTTTACCGCATCTGGCAAGAGGTTATAAGTCTAAACCTGTTGGGGATGTTTTTAAAAATGAGCAGTTAGATGTAATTGTGGGAAGTCTTCCATATGATTTTAAAGAAAAAGAAAAAGACGCTATTAAACTTTACGTCTTAAATTATCTTCAGGAAACATATGGAATTTGTGAAGAAGATTTCTTTAGTGCTGAATTGGAATTTTCACCTTCTGCAAAAGCAAAAGATGTAGGCTTCGATAGAGGATTAATTGTCGGGTATGGACACGATGATAGATGCTGCTCTTATCCTGCAATCCGAGCTTTAATCGACATGGAAAATGTACCTGAGAAAGCAGCAATGGCATTGTTATTCGATAAAGAAGAGATTGGTTCTGTGGGAACCACAGGTGCAATGACACATTTAATGGAAGTGTTTATTGAAGATCTTCTTCCACTTGATAGCAATCCTGTCTCTTTACATAAAGTTTTAGCTCGATCTGCTTGTTTATCGGGTGATGTAGGTGCTGGATTAGATCCACATTTCAAAGATGTATTTGAAGCAAAAAATGCTGCAGAATTACACAAAGGTGTGATTTTAACAAAATATACTGGTTCTGGTGGCAAAGGTGGAGCTAATGATGCTCATGCTGAGTTTTTAGGAAAAGTAAGAGCAGTGATGGCAGAATCAGATATTATTTATCAAGTAGCCGAACTGGGAAAAGTAGATGTAGGTGGCGGAGGAACGGTAGCTTGTTATTTTAGTAATCGTGGAATTCAAACCGTAGATGCTGGAATGGCTGTTTTATCGATGCATTCTCCACAAGAAATTATTGCAAAAGATGATTTGTTTGAGCTTTATAGGGCATATAAAGGATTCTTTGAGAAATACGATTAAGAAGTATCCTTAGGTATAAGATAAAAAAAAACCCTTGGCGCAACCAAGGGTTTTTTTTTGTTTAACCATGAAGAGATTCAAAAAAACGCTTTAAGCGAGGGAGCAGTCCTCCAAATAAAATACTGTTAATTCCAGAATGAATTAAATTGAATGGGATAATTGCTGGTAGAAGTAGTTTTTTTACAGCTTCTACTGGAGCATGGATTACGATGGGAGTAATAATTAAATTGGCAGGAATCATAATGCCTGTTCTTCCTAGTATTCCACATATCAAACCAACAATAATTGTACTGGTTTTTTTGCTTTTTCGTGCGATTAAAGAAAAGACTAAGACGAAAGTACCGGAAGCCAAAAAGTTCATAAGCATACCCCAGATACCATTCCCATCTGCTCTGAATAAAGCAAAGAAAACAGCTTTTAATGCAGAGCCTAAGATTCCTGGAATTGGTCCAAAGAAATACCCGATAATTAACAATGGAAGATCACCAGGAGAGTAAAGAAGAAAAGGGGCATTTGGCAAAATAGGAATCGCAATAAAATACTCAAACGCGATTGCAAGAGCAATTAAAACTCCTACTGTAGTAAACACTTTAACAGAATTTCTCATATATCACCTCGAAGTAGTAATTTTACTTCAAGGGCCATTACGGGAATGCCTTCTCCCGTCCAGACTATACTGTCGGTATTGGAATTTCACCAATTCATGCTTGAAAAGCTCGCGGACTTTACCGCCGGTAGGGAATTACACCCTGCCCTGAAAGCAATTCCATAATAGTAAAATAAAGAGAAATTACAATACTATATTGTTATTTTTTAAGTTTATTATTTGTCAGAATCGCCACATGAGCTGCAATTGCCATTGCAACCTTCTGTTGCTTCTTCATCCGAATCGGTATCCGTATCAAAATCACTGCTATCGAAGGTTTCTTCTTTGGCAGGAATCATGAAGCTAACAATAAGAATTACAACACCGGCCATAATGATGAAGAAAATGGCTACATTTAGTAAAAATAAACCAAAGATAGGCCACCAGTGGATCCCCATCCAAATACCAGCAATCGTTACAACAACACCGAGTAGCATATACAACCATTTTTTCATAGTATCCTCCAATATGTTACAAAATCAGTTTGAGTTTATCATAAAAATTGATTTTTACTATAATCATATACTGGTAACTTATGTAGCATAAGAGAGGTAGATATGCAAAACGAACATTTTGATTTTAAAACGGTTGATAAAAAATGGCAGGAAAAATGGCAAGAGACGAACCTATATAGAGCAAAAGAACAAGGCGATAAACCAAAATTCTATATTTTAGATATGTTTCCGTATCCATCAGCTGCTGGACTACATGTTGGTCATCCTGAAGGGTATACTGCAAGTGATATTTTAGCCCGATTCAAAATGATGAATGGATTTGAAGTATTACACCCAATGGGATGGGATGCATTTGGGCTACCCACTGAGAATTATGCTATAAAAATGAAAATTCATCCAGCAATTGCTACAGAAGAAAATATAAAAAATTTTAAAAGACAGATTTCTCGGTTTGGTTTTACTTATGATTGGGATCGCGAAGTAAACACAACAGATCCAACCTATTACAAATGGACGCAATGGATTTTTGTGAAATTGTTTGAAAACGGATTGGCTTACGAAAAAGAAGCACCGATTAATTGGTGTCCTTCGTGTAAAACCGGATTGGCAAACGAAGAAGTTGTGGATGGAAAATGCGATCGGTGTGGAGCTATTATTGAAAGAAAAAATCTTCGTCAATGGATGCTACGTATTACTGCGTATGCTCAAAGATTAATAGACGATTTAGAATTAGTTGACTGGCCTGAAGAAATTAAAACAATGCAAAAAAATTGGATTGGGAAATCAACCGGTGCTTTAGTTCACTTTCCCATTGCTGAAACAAATGAATCATTGGAGATTTTTACAACCAGACCGGACACTATTTTTGGAGTTACCTATATGGTTTTATCTCCTGAGCATCCTCTTTTAGATAAACTTGTTACCGGTTGTTACAAAGAAAGATTAGAAGACTATCGAAAAGAAATTCAATCTAAAAGTGATATGGAAAGGACAGAACTGAACAAGGAAAAAACTGGAATTGATAGCGGTTTGTTTTGTATTAATCCTCTTAATAACCAGAAAATTCCCATTTTTATTGCAGATTATGTTTTAATGAGTTACGGTACTGGTGCCATTATGGCAGTTCCAGCTCACGACCAAAGAGACTATGATTTTGCAAAAAAATATAATCTTCCCATTACACCAGTAATTAAACCTTTTGATGGAGAGGCTCCTTCAGATGCAGCCTTTGATTTACCGGGAACAATGATTAATTCAGGTGCTTTTGATGGCATGAATTCCGAAGAAGCAAAAAAAGAAATTCTATCCTACATAGAAGAGAAGAATATTGGAAAACAGTCTACTCAATTCAAACTTAGAGACTGGATTTTTTCAAGACAGCGATTTTGGGGAGAACCAATTCCTATTGTACATTGTGAAAACTGTGGACCTGTTGCTGTACCAATTGATCAATTACCACTTACTTTACCAGAAGTTTCTTCTTATGAACCCAGTGGAACCGGGGAATCACCTTTAGCAGCTATAGAAGAATGGGTTAATACTACTTGCCCGAAGTGTGGTGGAAAAGCTCGAAGAGAGACAAACACTATGCCTCAGTGGGCTGGTTCTTCTTGGTATTATATTCGCTATACCGATCCAAACTGTACAACTGCATTGGCTTCAAAGGAAGCCATGGATTACTGGTTACCTGTTGATACGTATATTGGGGGAAAAGAACACACAAACCTTCATTTATTGTATGTTCGATTTTGGCACAAGTTCCTGCAGGACATAGGAGTAGTTCATTGTCCTGAACCATTTATGAAACTTCGGAATCAGGGTATGGTTTTGGCTGAAGATGGTCGAAAAATGTCGAAATCGTTAGGGAATGTAATTAACCCAGATGAAGTTTTGGATGAATATGGGGCAGATGTGGTTCGAATGTATGAAATGTTTATGGGACCCTTCGAACAAGAATCGTTATGGAACACTCAGGGTGTTGAAGGAGTAAAACGATTTCTTCAGAAAGTGTGGAATCTTTTTTTAAAGAACCATAAAAATGGTACACCTTCTGAAGATCAGTTGCGAATGATGCATAAAACTATTAAAAAAGTCACCCAGGATATTGAATCTTTTTCTTTTAATACTGCAATTTCAGCGATGATGATTTTCACAAATTTTCTTCAGAAAGAAAAAGAAATTTGTTCCTCTTCTTTATTGACACTTTTACAGTTACTTTCTCCTTTTGCTCCGCATATGTGTGAAGAACTGTGGGAACAAATGAACCAAAAAAATTCAATATTTTTATCAGCATGGCCTGTTTTTGATGAAAAGTATTGCAAAGATCCTGAAGTAACAATCGCAATTCAGATTAATGGGAAGCTTAGAGATAAAGTAGAGGTGCCAGCGGATATAGAAGAAGAAGAGTTGAAGAAGATTGTTCTTGCGCAAGATAACGCAAAAAAATTTCTAGTTGACAAACAAATTGTGAAATGGATTATTATTCCGGCACGGTTAGTTAATTTGGTCGTCAAATAAAATATTACGAAAGAGGAATTATGCAGGTATTAGGATCGACTGATATTGCTTCCATAATTGGTGGATTAGGGATTTTTCTTTTTGGCTTGTATACATTCAGCGAGTATTTAAAAGATATTGCAGGAGATAGGCTGAAAAGTATTCTCAATTCAGCAACAAGATCTCCATGGATAGGACTTTTAACAGGTGCTCTTCTAGCATCCTTGGTGCAATCATCGTCCGTTGTGACAGTGATTGCATTGGCATTTGTAAATTCAGGTTTATTAAGTTTCGAGCAGTCATTGGGGTTAATATTTGGAGCAAATATTGGTACCACTATTACTGCTCAGATTATAGCTTTCAATATTACCGAGTGGGGTTTTTATTTAATACCTCTTGGTTTAATTATCATTTTTATTGTGAAACGAAGAAGACCTAAAGCGTTAGGGTATTCAATTGTTTCATTTGGATTCTTATTGCTCGGATTGTACTTAATGAAGACAGGCTTAACCCCATTAAAAACATACGAACCCTTTCTTGCAGCAATGGCTGGTTTAGGAGATTCTCCCTTGAAGGGAATTTTTGCTTCTACTGTCTTTACAGGTATTGTGCAATCTTCATCAGCAACAACCTCTTTAGTTGTTACCTTAGTGCAACAGAATTTAATTCACTTTAAGAGTGCAATACCTCTTGTACTTGGTGCAAACATCGGAACTACTGTTACGGCTGCTTTGGCATCAATTGGGGCCAATAAAAACGCAAAACGAGTTGCTATGGCTCACTTCGTATTTAATTTCACCGGAGTAGTTGCAATTTATTTTTTCATTGTGAATGGATCGTATGCTCATCTCGTGACTTCAGTAACCGATTTTCTCTCGGGTGGGAATTATACAAGCGAACGATTGATTGCAAACTGCCATACAATTTTTAATGTGACATGGTCTGTTTTCTGGTGCTGGCAAGTAACTCTTTTTGCACGTATTGTTAAGCTTTTGATTCCTGGTGAAACAAAAGAATACCCTATGAATACATATTTAGATAGTCGCTTGATCTCTACCCCTTCTTTGGCTCTTGAAGCAACCAGAGAAGAATTACACCGAATGGCAACTTTAAGCTCAGAAATGGTGCAAAATCAGGTAGAGATTATTCTTAAAAATCGATCCTTCAAAGAAGCGAAAGAAGTATGGGAGCTTGAAAAAGTAGTGAATCACATTAACCGAGATACAATCCGGTACTTGAAGAATTTGTATAACAGTAATCTTACTGAGTTTGAAAGCAAATTGGCATTGAATTTTATGCATGTATCTTCTGATCTTGAAAGATGGGGTGATCATGCGACTAATTTGTTTGAAGTAGCAGAGCATATTTTTGAAAATAACACAACTCTCACAAACGAGAATCTAGAGAATATTTCTCAACTTTTTGATTTAGTGAAAGAGAATATCGATGAAGTTGAGAAGTTACTGAAGAATAGTTTAGATAACTATCAGCAGGAAGAACTTGATCGTCTTTACAAGCAAGCAAAGAAAAGAGAACAAGAGATAGATCGACTATCAGACAATGTGAAAGAGACAAACATTAATTCCTATATGTGTAGTGTTACAAATGAGATAAGCATAGACAATGCGGTGGTTGTGAACGATATACTAACGAATTTAGAACGTATTGGGGACCATGCTTACAATATCATCCGGTATTTTACAGTCCCTCCTGAAAAAGACAAATTTGCAGGATAAGAAGAAGAGCTGCAATGCTCTTCTTCTTATCCTCTTTGATAACTATTAAAGTTCTTTTAGCAGAGAATCTGCTAAGTTGAAGAAGCTTTTTGCAGAATCTGAATCTGGATATTCTTCTACTACCGGTTTTTTATTGTTTCCACAGAAACTAATTGCTTCGTCCATTGGGATCTGTTCAAGTAATGGAGCTCCCATTGTTTTGGCCATGAGTTCTCCTCCACCCTTTCCGAAGATGGCATATGTATTTCCTGTGTCGGGTGCTTTAAAATAGCTCATGTTCTCAACAATTCCGGATACGTGTATATTTAGTTTGCAGAAAGTTTTGTAGAATCTTGTTGCATCATCTGTAGATACTTTAGAAGGAATGGTAACAACTAATCCTGAATCTAACGGAAGGGATTGCCCTACTGTTAACATGGCATCACTGGTTCCTGGAGGGAGATCGATGAGTAGAAAGTCTAAATCACCCCACTTAGTCATGGAATACAGTTGCTGGATTGCATTAGAGATCATAGGTCCACGCCATACGATAGGTTCATTTGTTCCTTGTGTTAAAAAACCAATAGAAATTATCTTAACACCATATTGTTCGATTGGTTGAATGCTATTGTTATCCCCTAATGGATGCTGTTCTGTGTTAAACATAACGGGAATATTGGGACCTAATACATCAGCATCAAGAACTCCTACTTTCTTCCCTTTCTTAGCTAAAGCGATAGCAAGGTTTGTTACAACAGTCGATTTCCCAACACCACCTTTGCCAGAACCAATAGCAATGATTCGTTTAATTTTCCCTTTTGGTAGAACATGAGGGCCACCCATTCCAATTGCTTCTTTTTCTTTTTGGGTCATTTCTGAATAATCAATTGAAACGTTTTTTACTCCAATTTCTTTTAGTACTTTTTCTGCATCGTCAGCCATCGTTTTTTTAAGGGGGCATTTGATAGTAGTCAGATTAAGAGTAAAAGAAACATTGTGGTCTGAAATTGAGATATTTTTTACCATCCCAAGATCGACAATGCTCTTTTTTATCTCTGGATCCATAACCTTTTGCAATGCCTTAAGCACTTCTTCTTTTGTTAACATAAGTACCCATCTCCTATACATGTTTTTTTTAGTCTAAAACTCTTAGCGTGATCTTTCAATATCGAAAGGTAACATTTGGTTATAAGTGAAGTGGAATTCCTTCCGCTAATTCAATTGCCTCAGAAAAAACTTCTGATAGTGTTGGATGTGGGAAAGTAGTATTTGCTGCAACGGGAAGAGGGATTTTGTTTTGAATTATTAAGGTTGCTAAGGATATCATATCGGAAGAGTGATCTCCAAAGAATGTACATCCAACTAGCAAGTTGTCTTCGATGAATAATTTAGCAAAACCTTCACGAATTCCACTAGCTCTGGCCTTTCCATTTGCAGAATAAGGGAAGATACATGTTTTTGAAGCAGTTCTTTTTCCTACAGCAGAGTATTCGGGGTGGGTAAAAATAACGCTTGGTTGGTATTCGTAATTGATAGGTTCTACTTCCTTACCAAAAATTCTTGCAGCAGCAATTAAACCTTCTCTGCTAGCAGTATGGGCTAACATCCATTTTCCATTCACATCTCCAATTGCATATACATCCGGTTGGTTTGTTTCCATATACTCGTTTGTTACAATTCCTTTAGGGGAATAGTCAAGTTGTAAAGAATTGAAAAGTGGTTCATTTATCAACGGTTTTCTTCCGGTTGCAATTAGAACTGTTTCACAGTCCATCGAGTTTTGTTCAGAATTCTGAGTCCATTTTACAGTGACGATTCCATTGTCATTTTTTACTGATTCTACTTTACATCCATTTAGGATTGTAATCCCAGCTTTTTGGAGACTTTTTTTCAAGGCTTCAGTTGATTCTTTGTCTTCACATGGCAGTACTTGATCCATCCACTCAAGAACGGTTACCTTAGAGCCAAGCTGATTGTAAATCGTTGCCATTTCTAAACCAATTACACCAGCACCAATAATAACAAATCGAGCGGGGATTTCTGCAATTTCTAGTGCTTTGTCACTATATATAATTCTTTCGTGATCTGGAACAATTGAAGGGATGGAACTAGGAACAGAACCAGTTGCAAGAATTAGTTTGTCAAAAGGTACAGATAACTCTTTCTCGGTAGATTGAACAAGAACTTTTTTATCTTTAACGGAGACTGCTTCTCCTTGTATGACATTTACATTGTTTTTCTTAAGCAGAAAACCAATTCCCTGACGAGACATAGTTACAGCTTTTTTTGCATGTTTTTGTAATTTTTTTAAGTTAATACTAGGTTTTTCACCATCAATACCAACGGAAGTGTAACTTTTCCACTGAATCAGTGGTTCAACTCCTTTGATAAGAGCTTTAGTCGGAATACAACCTACGTTTACACAGGTTCCACCCAAGTGATTTTTTTCAATCACTGTTACTTCTCCCCCATATTGAGCACATCGGATTGCCGTTACATATCCCCCGGGTCCGCCACCGATAACAACTATTTTCATGAATAACTCCTACATTTTTTCAAAATTTTAATAAGCACTTAATTAGAATAAGGAATGGGCAGTAAAGTTCAAAAAAAACTGTTACTTTTTGGCACATTGCATTTCTGTAATTCTATTTTATTATGATTGCATGATTGGCATCCACTTACGTTTGAAAAATGATATTGTTGCAGTAAAAAAAACACTTGATGAGTTACAAATCGATTGTATCCAATTGTTTTTAGAACCTTTGTATGGGATTTCCTTCAGAAGAAAGCTTCATTATAGGGCAGTGTTTCGAGAATTAAAAAAAAGAGGTTATATTTCTACCGTGTTTCTTCATTCTCCCGATAGTGTATCGCTTCGGGAATCGAAAAATGGTAGTACAATCCCAGCCTGGAAAAGAATTAGAGAAAGATTGCAGGAAGCTGACGATATTGGAGCAGATGGTCTAATTGTACACGTAAATGTTTCAAAAGAGTTCCCTATTTCTAAGATAAGAGAAGAGATGGAATCTGTGTTTTACGATTTCTATAGCAATGCACAGCTCTTGCTTGAGAATGTTACTATCCAAAAATCAATTGGATCTCATCTTCCCCTGTTTCAAGATTTGGTCAAATCTCTTAATGAAGTATATCCTATATTTGTTTGTCTTGATACTGCTCATTTGTTTGAGGTGGGATATTCTTTTCAGGACAAAGATGAGATGAGAGCGTTATCTAGTTCATTTCCCATCGTATTTCAAAAAACCCGATTAGTACATTTAAATGATTCAAGAACAGAAAAAGGGAGTTACTTAGATCACCATGCTTCTTTAGGAGACGGTTTTATTGGGGCAGGTTCTTTAGGGGCTGTTGTCTCTGTTTTTCCAGAAGATATGTTTTATATTGCAGAATTACCGAAGAGCGAAAATGAAAGATTAGTGGAAAATGTTGAAATTTTACGACAAATTGTAAATGGTAACAAAAATAAGCTTGATGAAATGAAACCAAACTGTAAAATAGAAAGGGTATTTTATTTTTAAAAACATAGTTTATTGAAACTATGTTTACTATTGATTACCTTTTACATGGGCTTTTGATATCCTCATCGAAGTACTGAGTAGAAGGTACAGGAGGCAATTATGTTAACAAAAGAGGAAAAGTCTGCCATTATTGAGAAGTATAAAACTCATGAAGGTGACAACGGTTCGCCCGATGTCCAGATCGCTATTTTAACCAAAAAAATCCAAATGCTATCGGAACACTTATCCTATCATAAGCATGACCATAGCTCTAGACGTGGATTATTAAAAATGGTTGGACAGAGAAGAAGATTACAAAGGTATTTGAAAAAAACAGATGTTGAACGGTACAAAACATTAATTCAACAACTAGGAATCAGAGGATAAAAAAAACTACATGAAAGAACATAAACCAATTACATTTGAACGGAAGATTGATGGCGTACACTATAGTTTTGAGTATGGAAAATTAGCAAAACAAGCAGGTGCGTCTTTGTTATGTACTGCTGGAGAAACAAAAGTACTAGTATTAGTTACAATGACCAGAGAACCAAAGGAAGATATTGATTTTTTCCCTCTAACAGTAGATTATTCAGAAAAGTTGTATTCAGCTGGAAAAATTCCAGGAGGTTTTTTTAAACGAGGTGGAAGACCTTCTGATAAAGAAATTCTAAAATCAAGATTGATTGACAGACCTTTGCGACCTCTTTTCCCAAAGTATCTAAGAAATGGTGTTCAGATCATTGCTTATGTTCTTTCATTTGATGGTTTAAATTCACCTGATATTTTAGCCATTAATGGAGCTTCCATAGCTGCATGTATATCAAATGCTCCATTCAACGGTCCTGTAGCTGCTACACGATGCGGGTTTATTAACGGTGAACTTGTAGCAAATCCTCCTATTGAAGAAGGGGATGAAAATTCATTGGATCTTGTCGTAGCTGAAACTGAGAAGTCTGTTATGATGGTAGAGGCCGGAGCAAATATACTCGATGAAGATACTATTTTAGAGGCATTCCAGTTTATTCATGAAAAGAATCAAGAAATGATTTCTTGGCAAAAAGAAATCATTGAAGGGCTTCCGAAAAAAGAAAAGTATATTCCTGTTAAACCTGAAGCATCAGCTGATGCAACAGAAGCAGTAAAAAGTTTCCTTGATCCACGAATTGAAGATGCATTGTTCAATCCTGACAAGAAACAAAGAGAAGCCGCTGAACAAGAGCTTAGAGCAGATATGCATGAAGAATGTGATAGTCAATTTGAAGATAGAGAGAAAGAGCTTGATTTAGCTTATGATAACTATCTGTCCCACTATGTCAGAGATATGATTATTACAGCAAACAGAAGACCTGATGGAAGAAAAGAAGACGAAATTCGTGATCTTTCTATGGAAGTTGGACTGCTCCCAAGAGCTCACGGGAGTGCAGTGTTTACTCGAGGACAGACACAAGTACTTTCAGTTGTTACACTGGGGGGAAAAGGTGAAGGTCAGTTAATAGAAAGTATTGATGAAGAAGTTACAAAGCATTATATGCATTATTATAATTTCCCTCCATTCAGTGTTGGTGAAGTGCGACCATTACGAGGAGCTGGGAGAAGAGAAGTTGGACACGGTGCTCTAGCCGAAAGAGCAGTGTATCCGGTTGTTCCTTCTGAAGAGAAATTTGCATACACAATCCATGTAGTTTCCGAAGTGCTAGAATCAAATGGATCCAGTTCTCAGGCTTCCATCTGTGGAAGTACTTTAGCATTGATGGATGCTGGGGTTCCAATTTCGGATCCTGTTGCCGGTATTGCAATGGGATTGATTGCCGATGAAAATGGATCAGATTACCGAATTTTAACAGACATTCAGGGTGTTGAAGATTTTTCAGGTGACATGGATTTTAAAGTTGCTGGAACTCGCAATGGTATTACCGCTATTCAGATGGACGTAAAAAAACCAATTGTTACAATGCAAATACTGAAAGAAGGATTTCAAAGAGCGAAATCTGCTCGAATTGATATTTTAGACAAGATGTTTGAGACAATTCAGGTAGCCAGACCAGATCTATCGATGTATGCTCCCAGAATGAAAATTGTTCAGATAAAACAGGAACATATTGGAGAATTAATTGGTCCTGGTGGAAAAAATATTAAGCGTATTATTGAAGAGACAGGTGTTAAGATTGACATTGAGCCTGATGGAAGAGTGTTTATTTCATCCGACAATCAAGAAGGTTTAACAAAAGCACTGAATGAAATAGACGAGATTACAAAAGAAATTGAAGCTGGACAAATATATAGCGGAAAAGTAGTCCGAATTTGTGATTTTGGGGCTTTTGTTGAGTTAAAAAAAGGTACAGATGGCCTTTTACATGTATCGCAGATTTCTTCAAGAAGAGTCAACAACGAAGATGGAAAACTAAAAGCTGGGAATGATATATTGGTAAGAATGGGTCAGATTGTTACTGTGAAGGTGGCTTCGGTGGATCCAGAAAATGGAAGAATTAGCTTAACAATGAAAGGGATTGAACAGAATCAAGAAGAATAGTAATGGATCCTCAACTATGGTCAGATAACTGGAAACAAAATATCGCTGAATCATTAGAAAAAAGAATAAAGAATTGTAAGAAATGTGATTTGTGCAAAACTAGGAATAATCCTGTACCTGGTGCAGGATGTCTTGATGCCGATGTTATGTTCATCGGTGAAGGTCCTGGAAAGAATGAAGATATTGCTGGCTTACCATTTGTAGGTCAAGCTGGAAAAATACTAGATAGTTTGCTTGATAGTATCGGTCTGGAAAGAAGTGATATTTTCATTGGAAATACTGTGAAGTGCCGTCCTCCTAATAACAGAACTCCATCAGTTAAAGAGATGGAGGCGTGTAAACCCTATTTGGTTTCTCAAATCGAGTTAATACAACCCAAAATTATCGTTATCATGGGAAGTGCTGCATTATCTTCACTTTTTGGTCCCGGACGTTCCATTTCGAAAGAACGAGGTAAGCCGGTTGATTTGGAGGGTATCTGTTATTTTCCTACCTATCATCCTGCTGCTGCTTTATATAGACGACAAACTCTTGAGTATATACAAGAGGATTTTTATAAACTAAATCAATTATTAATTGAGAAGAAAGAGACAACATGAAAATACAAGTAAATTTTATGGGAGGTTTGAACGAAATTGGCAAGAATATGACATTGTTCGAATTTGATAACGACATCATTATTCTTGATGCAGGTTTTGAATTTCCCAGTGCTGATTTATTAGGAATCGATAGAGTTATACCTGATATAACGTACGCTGTAGAGAATAAAAAAAAGATAAAAGCAATCGTCTTGTCCCATGGTCATGCTGACCACATTGGTGGATTACGATATTTTTGTAAAGAATTAGGATATCCTCCCATTTATGCAACTGCATTAACAATTGGAATTGTAAAATCAGAATTACCAGCACATATTTCGAAGAATATTCAATTCAAAGAAGTGAAACTTCCATCATCTGTGAAAATCGGAAGAATAAAAATTGATTTTTTACGAGTAACACATAGTATACCAGACGGTTTGGCAACAGTATTTCATACACCTTACGGAAATATATTCCATTCGGGTGATTTCAAAGTAGACCTAACTCCGATCGATAATAAACCTATTGATTTACAGGGGATTGCTCATGCTGGCAGAGAAGGTGTTCTGTTATATATGGGGGATAGTACAAATGCTGATGAACCTGGATTTACTCCATCTGAAAAAACAGTTGGACTTAAATTAGAGGATTTAATCCGAGCTTCTGAAGGAAGAATATTTGTAGCTACTTTTTCCACTAATCTTCACAGAATTCAGCAGGTTATTGATATTGCCCAAAAAGTGAACCGTAAAGTTCTTGTTGATGGAAGATCAATGATGAACACAATCCAGGTTGCGAAAGAACTTTGATATTCTTCTATCCCAGACAACTTGATTGCAAAAAACAGGGAAGCTCAGTTGTTACCGGATAATCGTTTAATTATCTTAACGACAGGTACACAAGGAGAACCATTTTCTGGACTAACAAAATTAGCAAGAAATCAACACGGTTTACTCAGACTAAAGAAAAATGACAAAGTAATTATTTCAGCTGATCCAATCCCAGGAAACGAAGCTTCTGTAACAAAGAATATAAACAATCTTATCCGTTTGGGTGCCGATGTGGTTTATCGAACAGAAGGTATTCATGCATCCGGTCACGGCTCAAAAGAAGATTTACGACTTATGATGTCGTTGATAAAACCGAAATTTTTCATTCCAGTACATGGAGAGTACAGACAAATGTATGCTCATTGTAAAATTGCACACGAAGTGGGAGTTCCTGTTAACAATACTAAGATTTGTGAGAATGGAGCTTCTATACAGTTTTCAAAATCTCAAATGAGGCAAGTTGGCAGAATACCTGCTGACCCCATTTATATTGATGGAAGAAACGTAGGAGATATAGGTTTATCAGTAATTAATGAGCGCAAGCGTCTTTCAAGAGAAGGGGTTTTAAACGTAGTTGTGATTGTCAATCTCAAGAGACGTTCTATGACAACTCTGCCATTGATTGAAACAAAAGGACTTATATCATCTGATTTTTCGAGTAACTTATACGAAAAAGTAACACAAGGTATTAAAGAGATTGTTAGAAAATGGTCGAAACAAAATGGAGATGGATCTGATCTTGAAAAAATGGTGAAAGGATATTTAGGAAGTTTCTTTTCTGCTGAAATTCATAGAAAACCTGTCATTTTCGTATCTGTTATTGAAGGGTAATTCCATGAAAAGTAGTAGCTTTCTAACAGTCAAATGGATTCGAGCTTCCATTATTGGGGCTTTGTATTTTGCCTTAACTGTTGTTATCGCTCCTTTGTCGTTTGGACCAGTTCAGGTTCGAGTATCTGAGTTACTAACTGTACTACCTTTTTTCTTTCCCGAAGCTATTTGGGGTCTTACAATTGGTTGTTTGTTGGCTAATTTGTTTTCCCCCTTTGGTATTGTCGATATTGTTGGTGGAACTCTATGTACCTTCATTGCAGCTTATTTAACCTATCTGTGTCGACATATTCCTCGAAAGACTATTGGTGCTTATATATCTATTCTCCCACCTATTTTAATCAATGGATTTGGTGTTAGTTTTTATGTAACATCCATGGCTGGAGGAGCTTTTTCTGTTCAGAATTTTTCGTTTCCTTTATATTTTTCTATTGCAGGATCTATATTATTGGGAGAAGCAATTTCTGTTGGAATAGGGGGATCTATGCTCATAACTTATTTGTTGCACAATACATTCAATGTATACAATAATTAGAACAAGGAGTTAAAATGAAGGTAGCTTTGGCTCAAATGGAACCGGTTTTTGCAAATTGGGAAAAATCACTTGAGAAACATGCCCTGTTTGTTGAAAAAGCGATAGACGAAAAAGCTGACTTGATTGTATTCCCCGAGATGTCATTAACAGGGTATAATTTGAAAGATCTTACTCCTGATTTATGTGTAGATCCTACTAGAGAAAAACTGAAAGAAGTTCTTCGATTGTCTATGCAAATTGATGTAGTAGTCAGTTATCCTGAAGTGGATCACCAATATCGACGATATATTAGTGCTGCTTACTGTTCAAAAGGTGAAATTGAATCGGTCCATCGAAAAGTATTTCTTCCTGTTAATGGAATGTTTAATGATCCGAAAGATTTTGTAGCAGGAAGTACTTTTCATACTTTTACTATTGACAATATCCGAATGGGAATGTTAGTGTGCAGAGATATGTGGCATGAAGAAGCTGTAGTGGCTATGGTGAAACAAGGAGTTCAGTGCATAATTGTCTGTGCAAATATTCCATTGCGTGATATTAATAGCACAGGACCTGTTATTGACTCATTTATAGAAAGAACTGTAAGGGGATATGCTGAAAAGAACGATATCTATTTTGTTTATGTGAATCGTGTTGGTTTTGAAGAAGGAACTTGTTTTTATGGGGGGAGCATGCTGGTAGATCCTTCGGGAACAATTGCATGTAAACTACCTTTTATAGAAGAAAAGATTGATTACGCATCCATTAATTTAGATACAATACGAAAGAAAATTCGATCCTTTCCACTTCACTTTGATAGAAAAGACAATCTGATTGGAAAGCTGTTTCTAGAGGATGAAAATGAAAACAAATAGCAATAAGAAATTCATGTTAGAGCAAGAACCCTTTTTCCTTGAAAAGGTATTAACGCAGTTTATTCAAGCTGAGTTACATAAGTATGGATTCGAGAAAGCAGTTATTGCACTTTCTGGAGGTTTAGATTCCACAGTAGTAACCTACCTTGTTTCAAAAATTCTCCCATCATCTCAAATTGTATTACTTTATATGCCCTATGGAGAAGGTCTTTCAAATAACGATCATGTAGAGTTGGTTGCCAAAGATCTTGGGCTTGAGTTAAAAACATGGAACATGAAAGAAATTGCCGATTTATTTTTTTTAGAAAGATCGGTTACGGAGCCTCTCCGGAAAGGGAATATTTTAGCTAGGTTGCGAATGATTAATGCATTTGATTGGAGTGCGAAAGAAAAAGCACTTGTTGTAGGAACCAGCAACAAAACAGAATTACTGATTGGGTATAGTACCTGGTATGGAGATAGTGCAGCTGGTATTATGCCTATTGGTGACCTATTTAAAACACAGGTTTTTTCTTTAGCAAAGCATTTACATGTACCTTCCCCAATTATAGAAAAATCACCTTCTGCGGAATTGTGGGAGGGACAAACTGATGAAAAAGAAATTGGAATCAATTATGATTTGCTAGATACAATTCTCTATTACCATGTTGACTTACGCTATACTCATCAAGAGATTCTTGAGCTAGGTTTCTCCGAAGCAATTGTACAGCGAGTTATAAAAATGTGTAATAAGGCTTTGTATAAACAACGTTTACCTATCATACCGAAAGTATCCAAAAGGACAATTGGATTGGATTATCTTCTCATGAAAGAAACTATCTTGTCAGGAATGCAATGAGCGATGAGTTATTATTCAGTAAGTCGAATCGAAACGTATAATTCTTGTCCAAAGAAGTACAAGTTTCGATATATTGACCGGATTACTCCTCCCAAAGGAGAGATGTCACTAAACATTCTAGTTGGGAATAGTGTCCACAAAACCCTTGAGACAGTTTATAGAGAGTACATGAAAACTCGGAAACTAGTCTCTTTCGAAGAAATGATGGTACGATACTCTCAAATATGGGATACCTATATGAAAGAAAATGTCGTTACAATTCATATATCCCAGGATCCTGAAGATTTCAAAAAAGAAGGGGAGAGTATCCTTGTATCGTATTACAATAAAGAGATAGAAAAAGAAAAGATGGATCAAACTATTGCAGTTGAAAGATCTTTTTTTGTAATTCTAGAAGACTACAAATTAAAAGCAGTAATCGATCGGATTGATTATCGAGATGAGAATACCTTTTTGATTTACGACTACAAAACAACATCTCATTTTCCAGAAAAAAAGAACCTGGAAGATGATATGCAATTACCTTTGTATCAGATGGCCATAAAGCAAACCTATCCAGACGTTAAGAGAGTTTTGCTAAATTGGCATTTTCTTCGATTCAACAAAACAATATCTATTTCAAAAGAAGAAAATGATCTAACTGAAACCAAAAAAAGAATTTTGGATAATATCAGAGCTATTGAATTGGATCGGAATTTTGAAGCCAATAAAACTCCTCTATGTGATTATTGTCCATACCAAGATATTTGTCCGGCATTTAAGCATTTGTTTACGCTGGAAAATCTTGAAAATCAAGATTTAGATGAAGGATATCAGGCAGTAAACAAAATTGCTGAAATATCTACAGAAATTAAAGAACATCAGTATGCTTTAAAAAAACTAAAAGAGGAACAGGAAGAATGGGAAGAAAGGGCAGAGTTGTTTGCCGTAGAACACGAAATGTCTGCTCTTGAAGGCGATACACATGAGTTAATAATCAACAGAAAGAAAGAGATTTCATTTCCTGATTCAAAAGATCCGGCTCGAATTGCTTTGGAAAGCTTTCTTAAAGATAACAATCTTTGGGAACAAGTATCAATAATGTATGGACCTAAGATAAAAAAGGTGATTTCCAATTCTTCTCTTGAAAAGAAAATTCTAGAAGAACTCATGGGTTTCTCCTTTATTAAAGAAAAAACTAGTTTTCGATTAAAGAAAAAATAAACGTTTCTTTCTATCTATGTTACACTACTATAGTGAAAATTGTAAACAGGAGATGATGAATTATGAAACAGAATGTTATTGCTCTCATAATTGTTATATTAGTACTGGCTCTCGGAGTCTTTTTTATTGTTCGGTATGAAGGAATTACTCCGAATGATTCAGCTACTAAAAACGAGCAAGAATCACAAAACACCGACGATCCTGTGAAAAATGAAAATTATTCTGCCGACGATGTTACAGATCCTGACACTGTAATATGCGTTATTGGTGACAATGAATATTCTTTTACGATGCAAGATTTTATCTCTGAAATGTATCGCATTATGCCCAATGATTTTGAAGAAACCATGAGTCAGCTTTCTGCTCCAGATCAAAAACTTCATCGTAAACAATTAGAAGAACAGGTAATGGATTTTTTGGTGGAAGCAGCTTACGTTGAATTGTATTTCCAGGATAGTGGAATGACTATTTCGCAAGAAGAAATTGAGGAAGAGAAAGAAAAGATTCGACAGAGTTTACGAGATCAAAGCGGAAAACCCGATTTAGATGTAGAAGCTTATTTTGAAAACATGGGTGTGACAGATGAAATGTTCACAGAAGACATGCGAAGTCAGATCATGTTTAGAAAAGTTTTTTCTCCACTAATGGATGATGTAGAGGTTTCGGATAAAGAAGTGGAAGATTATTACAATGAAAATACAGACAAATTCGATGTACCCGATCGAGTGAATATTGATGTAATCATAACTTATGATGAAGAAAAGGTAAACGAGATCATGCAAAAGTATAACCAGGGTGTATCATTTGAAGATCTTGCTGTAGAGTATTCAGAAGATCCAACAATGAAGCAGAATAAGGGTGCAGTTGGTTGGATTACAGAAGCCGAATTACCTCCTGAAATGTCTCAACATATTTTTAACGAAGAAGAGTATGGCGATGGAGATGTTATTACTTTTAAGATTGAAACAGTATACTATGTCGTTAGAAGAAATGACAGAGAAGATGCCCATACTCCTTCATTTGATGAAGTAAAAGACCAAGTAAAAGTTGCTGCTCTTGACGCAAAAAGGGAACAGGTTTATAAAGATTTCATTGAGGAACAGAAGAAACATTATGGAGAACCTATTATTTCTCCCGACATTGTATTTCCTTCTGATGTTGTCACTTCTTCTATCCCTCCTAACACACTTCCAGGGATGGAAGGTATGGTGGAACAGTATATGGAGGGGCAAGAACAAGCCAACCCATAGCTATATCCAGGTAGGAAAATGGCAAGAACTATCTTTTGTTATGATGTAAGTACATCGATCTTTTTTGAACCCATATCTTTTTATGGATTCTGTAAGCTAACGATTCAGGCAAAAAGAGCCCTACTATGTAAAGAAGTTTTGTTTGCCAACCTGGAATGATGGTTCCTTTGTCTGCAATAAGACCTTGTATTGATTTCTTTGCAACAAAATCTGAAGAAACATACCATTTCTTTAACGATTCAGGTACAGGAAGATTTGAATGAGTATCGAAGGATGTTTTTGTAGCTCCGGGTAGAGAACAGGACACTATTATATTGTTACATTTTACTTCTTCTCGAAGAAGTTTTGAGTAGTAATAGATATATCGTTTTGTTGCGCTATACGTCAACGTTGAAGCAGCAGGAATTATAGCTGTTATGGAAGAGATGTTTAAAATGTATCCGTGTTGCTTTTCTTTCATTTCGTTCACGAATAATGCACAAAGACTAGTAAGCGTGGTCATGTGAAGAGTCATCATTTTTCCTAATTGTTCCAGATCATCGAACTCTCGGTTCGTTCCAATAGCAAAACCGGCATTATTAACTAAAACATCTACCTGCAAGTTGTTGCTTCTGCAGAATTCAAACACTTTCTGTGCACTATATCTATCGGATAGGTCTAAAGCGAGTATGTATACAGAAATGGAAAAGTTGGATTGGAGAATAGATTGTAAATCCATCATTTTTTTCTTGTTCCTACTTACAAGAACCAAATTACAATGTTCTTTTGCAAGGACAAATGCGATGGATCTTCCTATACCACTTGTTGCCCCAGTAATAAGAGCAGTTTTATTTGTAAATGACTGCAAAATAGCTCCTTGTTTCCAAAAAAAAAGCCAGAGTGATGTATTTCACTCTGGCTTTTAGAATTATTTCAACTCAGGTTGAAAAGAAGAACTCTTATCTGTTCCAATACCACCAGGCACTGTTCCATGTAATAGGGGAACTAGTTCCTGTTGGTTTGTAGTTAACAATGTCTTTGTGTCTGGAACTAATATCGACACGATAGAATAATGGAAGAGAAGGAAGATCTCTTGTGATTTCTTCCTGGGCAAGTCTAAGATTTGTATAAATGTCATCTTTGTTGAGCATTTGTAGAATAGCAGATGTTAACTCGTCGACTGTTTCGTTTTTGTAAGCCGTGTAATTCTGTCCACTCCAACCATTTTGTTCAGTTGGGATTTGGCCGGAATTAACAATAGAATACAAATTGGAAGTAGGACCCATGATCCAGGCATACATTGCACCGGTTGGTCCATCAAAGCGTCGTTCTCTTAATGTGCTAGTGAAAAAGCTGGTTGCTTGTTCATTTTTAAGTTCAACATTAATTTTTAGATGCTCTTCCCAACTAGATTTGATTACAGCCTGAACCTGTTCACGAGCTTTATTCTGAGCAGTGGTTGAGAATGTAATAGTAAACCAGTCACCCTGGTCATTTACCATTTTGCCTTCTTCGTTAATGTTCCATCCAGCTTCAGAGAACAGTTCGATAGCACGGTCGGTGTCATAATCATATTTACTGATTGTTTTATCATCGTAAGCAGGATGTTTTGGTGGTAACCAAGCATGTGCTACAGGTTGCTGACCTTCAAAGAATTTTTCAGTAATAAGTTGTCTATCTATACAATGAAGTAAACCCTGTCTGATTTTTGGATCAGATAAAATCTCATTGTCACAGTTTAAATCTACGTGTTCCCAAGTTAAAGACGGGGTGAAAACTGGAAGCTGGTCAGTTTCTTGCTTTTCAAGCTGTTTTGCCTGGTCGAAAGTTAAACCGGTTAAGGTCATATCAACTTGACCGGCAATGGCCGATGCCAATAAAGTATCGGTACTTTCAATGGTACGGAAGATAATGTTATCAAGAAGAGGTTTACCATAAAGGTAGTATTCGTTGGGTTCAAGAATGATGGTTTGACCACGTTCCCAACTTTTTACTTTATAGCAACCTGCATGAACAGGAGCTCTACCGTAAGAATCTTCGCCTGCATCACCTGATGTAGCACTAACGATAAAGTCGGCATCTGCTTTACATTTATCAGAAACATAAGCTTCATTTTCAGTGGTTTCTTCGATATCCTGATCGTAATCGTAATAGGACTTATCGTTAATATCATATGGTTCTAAAACATAGTCAAATTTTTCTTCGAACCAGTGAGCTGGCATTAATCCAATACCACTATTCGCATAGAGATATGGTGTATTCCAGGTGACCTGGACGGTATAATCATCAAGAGCTACCATGCTGTCGATCCAAAAATCCATTTCATTGTGGATTACAGGGCATGCTGGATGATTGTAGAAATGATAAGAGAACAAAGCATCTTTGGATGTAATTTCAACGCCATCAGACCATTTTAAACCTTCATGAAGATGATAGGTAACGATCATTTTGTTGACTTCACCATTCTCATCATAATCAATTACCCAATCGCCATTTTCTTGTGTAGGCATGAACTTAAGCATTACCGGGAATCGGCCCCAGAATTCATCAAAACCACCAGTGGAGCTTTCATAAAGAAGAGAAGTAATCTGAGTCATTGCACTCATAGTATCCAAACCACTAAACAGAGTTTTTGGTTCTTGAGCTTGTCCAATAGTAATAGCTCCACCACGAGTTGGTGGGTTAGTTAACATGTATACACTGTAACAAGCTTCAGATACTAACATTGGGTAGGCAGGTCGAATGTAACGATAGTCGTCACCTTCAAGCCAGCGATAGTACATCATTTGATGATCCGGTAAAATACAAAGAGATAAAGAATTAGCTACTTCATTACCCATTTCTAATGTTTCAGTCCAACCATCCTGAGCTGGAATGAGTGGTTCTGGAAGAGCAGTAGCAGCTTCTTTTGCTTCGTTACCTTTTGCATTTACTAACCATACAGCTGCATCACCACGGAGTAAATCTTCATCTGGCATAAAGGAATCTGTTTTTTCAATAATCCCATTCTGAGCAGCAGTTGAAATGGCATCATGATAAGGATGATCTTTTGCTACATCGTCAAAGGTGTAGCCAGTATCGGCTTCAAGTGCTAATCCTTTCACAATCCAACTAACAAACTGTCCACGAGAAACTGGTTTTGTTGGATCAGCGAGTTCATCTTTGCCAACAACACCATTTTCTTGCAATTTTGTCATGGGTGCTTCTGTATAACTATAGTACTCTTCTTTTTGTCCTGGTTCTAAGTTGCTCCAGTCATAAGAAGAAATAACTTCATAGTTATTTTGATTATTCGTCTCTCCGGTATCGGTTTTTTTGTCACCACAACCTAGCAATACTGAAGAGGAAAGAGCTACAACAAGTAAAGAAACAAGAATTATGTGTTTTCTCACTTCTACCCCCTAGAATAATAAAATTTGCTAGTCTAATTATACGATAAAATTACACATTGGGAAAGGTTGCATGTAAAAAATAGAACTAATCAACTGTAAGAATGGACTGAATTTTAACTGTATTATTATCGGTAGAGAAAAGAACTTTGAAGGTTTGATTCTGGTTGGATCTAAAAACAATATAATTTGTGAGTTCTTCAATATGATATGGATCAATAATTTCCCATTCCTGTCGCAACGGGTTTTGTATTAGTTTTTTAACCATTGTCTCGGGTATTGCATTTCGGTTGCGTAAGTACTTATCTCCAATTGATTTTTGATCTGTACTCAATAGGTAAATATAGTCAACCAGTATGCTGTAAGGGTTTTCTACTACACTGGAATTGAGGAGTTTGTAGCGTGTTTGATCCTCCTCTAGAATCCATGTATCAATAAATTCTCTGTAGAAGGAGTTCATTGATTCTTTAAAAATTTTATTTGCGTAATCATAATTAGTGGTGGAATATCCATAAGTAGTAAGAATAGAATCTTCTTGATCCATTTCTAAAGAACCGTTGTTCGCTCTCCATTTGTCTTGTCGGGGATACCATGTATAGCGCCATTGATCCACTCCTGGAGTAAATTCCAAAAAGCAAACCATAGGGCTGTTTTTGAAATATAGAACAATAGATTGTCGATTGGCTACATAACTGGTGCAATCAATAATACTTGTTTTTGATAATGGCCAATGCAGCAAAGGACTATTAAAAATCATTTGATAGTGGGTTTCAGATCCATCATTCCAAGCGATAGCATGGTAAGGAAAACCATTGTCAATACCATTGTCAAAGTAAAAAGTAGGTTGAATATCACTAAAATCAATCACCGAAATTGTTTGGAATTCACTACAATGAATGGAATTTGTATAAAAATGTAGTTGACATTCCTGATCAGGATAAAAGTCAGAAGAAAGAGCAATCTGTTTTAATGGATTGTCGGTCGAAAAAGTAGCATTTTGAATAGCCAAAAAAGACTGAGTAGATTGCAATAGGTACAAAGTCTCTTCCAAATCTTTCTTTGTCACGATGATATCTAAAGGAATTTTGGAAACAGTTTTTGTTTGGGTTTTTGATCGAAATGAGGTTTCGATATAATCTATCGGATGAAGTGTTAATCGATATGCTTCTGAAAGCTCATTTTCTTGTATAAAAATTTTTGCTAAAGCAAGCTGCAACTGACAAAGAAGTGTTTCTTCTTCACGGGATTTAAGCTTTTTCTTTTGAAGATAGTCAATTTCCTGAGAGAATATATCCTGAGCTGCTTTAACTTTGTTTAGTTGGAACAAACTAAGTCCCTTAATGTAATTGAAATCGCTTTGGGAAGGAAATACATTTGAAACTTTGCTAACCCCTAGTCCTTCGCTGCATGCATTCAGAGATTCTTCTGGAGAGGAAGCATAAAGTAAGGCCTGGGCATAATAATACCAGTATATTGATTCGTTCTGGTGATTATCGATCACCGATTGATAATAGGTTACAACTTTTTTGAAATAGTCAGGATACTGTTTGTTCATAGGAACTGGTTCTAGTGAGGATTGCAAAATAGTTTTTGGATCATTAAACTGAAAAATGTCAACCGAAAAAGCATCTTCTTTTTCTTTTTTCCAAATAACAATTTCTTTTTTATCGAACAAATATTTTCTTTCAAGAGTGCTAACTAAATTGGGTTTTTCGATCATTGTATACTCAGTAGAAAAGTCTCGAGATGTGGTAAAGGACACGATATCAATAATTTGATATAAGTCCAGTCCTTTTTGAAGAGATGTTCCACTGTTCCATCCTAAAACAATTTCAGGAATTCCATTATCAGTTAAATCGATTAAATCAACAAAGTCCATCCCCATTGCATAGTTGTCTACTTTCCATACTAGTTTCCATTCTTCATGAAAATCTTTAATGATACAAACTTCCAATTTATTTTGATTAGCACTGCTTTGCAAGTATTGAATGACAAACATAACTTCATCTTTCCCATTTTGATCAATATCGTAAAGAAGATAGGGAGTGGTATTCATTCGATTGTCAGGAATGATTAAAACCGAATTTTCCGAGAGAAAAGACTGAATAATATGTAAAACAGGATCTTGAGAAGTAGGACTAATAATTAGATCCGATGGATTTGGAAATAAAGTGCAACCTGTAATTGAAATAGATAAAAACAAAATAACGCTGAAAAGGAGAAATCTTAAGTGTAACCGATGGATGTTGTTTAAGCCGATTTTGGGAATGTTAAGCAAACCAAGACACCTCCCTTTTTATGATTATCAATTGTTAATGTTCCGTGATGAAGTTCCATAATTTCATCACAAATTGCTAAACCCATCCCAGAACCTTTTCGTTTATTGGATCCCTGGTAGAACTTCAATTTTACGAATGGAAGATCTTTTTCAGGTATGCCATCACCTGAATCCTGAATGGTTACCTGAATGGTAGATGGGAGTACTAGTAGGTTTACCCAGATCCATTGATTCGGACCGGAATACTTAACTGCATTGTCTAAAATATTATCAAAAACACGCTTAACGTAAAAAGAATCAATTACAACAGGAGCGGGACTATTAGAGATATCGGTTTGCAACATAAGGTGGTGTTCTTTAATGGCCGGTTTTATAAAGGATAGCGAATCGAGTAAAATCTTTTTTAAATCTACTTTCTCGAGAGAAAGTTGAATCTTTTTTGGGGATAAACGAGAGAAATCAAGCAACCGATTTACCATTTCAGAAAGTCGATCACATTCTTTTTCAATAATTTGATTCCCTTCTTTTATATCTTCGGGCGTTAAACCTTCTGGGGTTTGGAGAGTAATGGCCCATCCTTTGATAGAGGTGAGAGGGGTGCGAAGATCGTGTGATATAGAGGATATAAAATGGTTTTTGATTTCTTCTTTGTCTTGGATTTCTTTTGCCATCTGATTAAAGGTTTGACCCAATTCTCCTATTTCATCTTCCTCGCGGTTACTAATTCGAACAGAATAATCACCATTACTCATTTTTCTTGAAGCATGGGTAATGTTGCTTATAGGAACAGACAGGGATTTCGATACCTGTAATCCAATTCCAATACTAATGATGATTGCCACTAGTCCTACCAATAGAAGGTAGAAGGCGAGATTAATTACTGCTTGCCTTGTTTTTACCATCGAAGTGATAAAACGGGCATATCCAATGAAATTCTGATTTGAATATAAGGGGATCGTAATACCTAGTAATGGATCTTTATTATCAATGGTTTGAGAAGACCAAACAATTGAGTCTTTTGTTCGAATGTCTTCTAAAGAGTTTATATATAAGGGTACATTGTTCGGGTTGGGAAGCGTATCCGCCAATATGTTTCCATTTGATTCAAATAGCTGCACCTGGGCTTTTGAGTTTGCTGAAAAACTACGAAGGATGGTTTGTCTTTGAGTATATATGTCGGGGTTGTCAATATATTCATGAAAAAAAGTAGATGATAAAAGTGCTTGGTTCTTTAAAATACTGGTAATACTGTTCACATAGTAATTATGAATAGCTAATGTAAGGGTGATTTGGAAGAATAGAACACTAACGCAAACAATAAAAGCATACCCAATGATTAATCGTGCTCGGATACTTTTGAAATGAAATACAGACATTATCTACGCCAACGATAGCCTATTCCCCAAACGGTTTCAATGTTTTCAGGTTTCGCTGGATTATCTTCGATTTTTCCTCGAAGTCTTCGAATGTAAACATCAATTGTTTTTGGTTCTGTAACAACATCTGACCATACTCTATCCATTATTTCATCCCGTGAAAATGCTACTCCAGGATTTTCCATTAAAAGACTAAGAAGGCGAAACTCTCTTTGGGTAAGATCAATTGGCTTTCCCATTTTGTAAGATTCCCTAGTTTTTGTATTAATGGAAATACCATGCGATTGAATAAATCCAGATTCATTTTTTTCTGCAAGGGTGGTTCTTCGCAGAACAGCATTGATTCGAGCAACCAATTCTAAAGGATTGAAGGGTTTTACGATGTAATCATCCCCTCCACTGCGAAAACCATGTATTTTGTCTTGATCTTGTCCTTTGGCTGTCAGCATAATAATCGGAATTTTATTGTTAATCTTTCGAATTTCTTCGCAAGTTTTGTATCCATTCATTCCAGGCAACATAATGTCCAATAGGATTAAATGAATGACATCTTTTTGCACAATACGAATTCCTTCTTCTCCTGACCCAACTTCCACAACTTCGAAATTATTACGTTTTAGATTGATCGATGTAAATTTTCGAATAGGCAACTCGTCTTCAATAATTAGAATTTTCTTTTGCATGATTGAATCCTTTTGCTAAATTTAAGGTTTGTATCCATTTTCATTTTTATTATACTACTTCAATTAATAGAAGATGACAAATATACAACAAAAAATAAAAATAATTGAAGAAAAGCAGGCCGATAGAATATTGGAGGTATTAGGATCAGTAGGGGTATCTCCAAAGTGTATGCGGTATTATTTTGAGGCATTCACACATCGATCTTTTAAGGCTGAAAATGAATGGCCCTACGCAGATAATGAGCGCTATGAATTTTTAGGCGATTCCATTTTGCAAAGTACAATATCTCTGTTTTTGATTGACCGAAATATTGAAGCTACAGAAGGAGAACTGACTCTTCTTAGAACAATGTTCGTTCGATCTGAAACACTCACAACCCTTACAATGAACTTAAAGTTATATCCAGCACTTCTTTTATCCAAAGGAGAAGCGGAACAAGCCCACAAATTTGAAGTTGAGTTTAGAAAGAATAATCCCTTTACTTTGAAATACGAACCTTATTGCGATTTATTTGAAGCATTTATGGCAGCTTACGTAATGGACATTGGTTTAAAACATGCTATGAAATGGTTACGAAATCTGTTTAATGATGTGGCAGGATATATTCATCTTGAAACGTATAAAAAAGATGCAAAAACACATCTGCAGGAACTGCTTCAGAGTCAGTGTCACAAACTTCCCAAGTACAGTACTAAATTAGATAAGGCGAACCCGAAAAACGGATTTTACACGGAAGTGTATTTAGAGGACACATTTCTGGGCTGCGGTTATGGGAAGACAAAAAAATCTTCTCAACAAGGCGCAGCCCATAATGCACTGCAGAAGAAAGAGCTTTTACTCGGCCTTAAGTAAAGACTTAGGGTCTAGGATAAAATTCTGACCAGACGGTACAATCATAATTTCAATATTATCCGACAGTTTCTCTATCATTGTATATTGAATGATTTTATCGGTTAGTGACTCCGATAAAAGTCTATTTGCTTCGGCGTTTCCTTTTGCTTTCGTAATAATTTGTTCTGCTTTATATTGCTCCTGCTTTACTTTTTCCTGTTCTTCTAAAGCTTTTTGAGCTGCAATTTGTTTCAGCTCGATGGACTGCTTAAATTCTAAACTGAAATCAATGTTTTCTAGGAGTACATCTACTACTTCAATGGAAAAAGGTTCCAAATCTGCTTTTAAACGTTCACGAATTGCAACACGCAATTCTTCTCTGTTAGGAGCGATATCAATAGCCTTAAATTTTACAGTTTCATCTTTTACAATTTGTGGAATTTTCGGATAAATAAGTACTTCAAAGTAGCGAGGTCCAATGTTTCTGTACAAATCTTGAATGATATTAGGGGATACTTTGAAGTTCAGAGTTAAATCCATGTTTAAGCTTTGGGTTTCAGAAGAGAAGCACTCCAACCCGGAAAAATTATACTTTTGGATTCGAATATCTGCCAATTTCATATTTTTCCAGGGGGATATCATTTGCAATCCTTCCGGTTTTTGATCGACAATAGAGCCAAATTGGTAAATGATACCAACATTCCCGGTGGGGATTATCTTAATTGCACTCCAGAAAGTAGCTACAACTAATATCAAAACAACAATCCAGGGAAACGTACTCTGGAATGAACTTTTAACATTGCTTCTCCGAACAATTAATAAAGATGCCACAAAAACAACGATAAGTAACAGAGCAATCACAATATAAGTCATATATCTCCTCCTTAATTAGTAATGTAGTGGATTAACAATTGAAGTGTAGCAAGAATACCATTTTCATGAGTTCTTTCGTATCCATGAGATGAAGAAACCCCTGGACCTATAAGACCATGTTTCATACTGTATCCAGCTCGAAGAGATGCTTCAACGTCAGAACCATAATAAGGAAAAACATCTGCAGCGTAGGCTATCTCATTTGATTTGGCAATCTGGATGAGAGATTTTGTAATGGAGTAGTCATAAGGGCCTCCGCTGTCTTTAACACAAATAGATACTTTCTCTTCTGAGCCTTCCAAATCACTCCCGATTGCACCCATGTCAACCGAGATCATTTCTGAAGTGGAGGAAGGTATATCTGAAGATCCCCCGTGTCCAACCTCTTCATAGGTGGTAAACAAAAGTTGTACATTCTTGGTTACTATCTTTTGGTTATCTTGAATCCATTGAGCAAGGGCAATAAGAATTGCTGATCCAGCTTTATCATCTAAGTGTCGACTTTTTATAAAACCACTAGATGTGATACAAAACCTTGGATCAAATGAGATAAAGTTACCGGTTTCAATGCCAATATCGGTAATATCTTTTTTGGAATGACATAATTCATCCACTACTACTTCAATTTCGTCTTCATTTTTTTCTTTCCCAACTGTTCTCGCCGTATGAACGGAAGGATTTGTATATTGCATAGTTCCTGAAATTGTATTTCCGTTGTAGAGGTGAATTGAGCAGTTTTCTCCTGAAACAGTATTTTCAGCCCATCCCCCAATTTTACTAATTCGTAGACGTCCATTCGGTTTGATGGCTCTGACAATAGCCCCTAAAGTGTCTATGTGTGCTGCCAGCGTAAGAGTACTTCCTGCAGTCATAGTATTACATACAACTGCATTTTTCCTGGTAATTTCAGTTGAATAATTCATTTGTTTGAGTATTGTATGCACCTTTTCTGATGCTTTTTCTGTGTATCCACTTGGACTCGGAATACTACACAATTGCTGCAACGTACTTGTTGCAGTTGCAAGATATTTTTTTAAATCTTCCATAACGTCTCCTTTTGACAATCTAATTGTATCATACATCAAAAAAGACTTTTTGTTAAACGTATTGTACAAATTCTCCTGAAAAAAAAGAACCTTTATGCTATACTACAACTACCTCGAGTAGAAAAGGCAATTGCTGAGTATTCTCAGAGGAAAGTCCGGGCTCCACAGAGCAGGGTGCTAATTAACGATTAGTGGGGGTGACCCTAAGGAAAGTGCAACAGAAAATACACAGCCTGTTTTTTAACAGGTAAAGGTGAAATGGCGAGGTAAGAGCTCACCGGCAACCGGGTGACCGGTTGGATTTGTAAACCCCACCTGGAGCAAGACCAATGACAAACGTTTGTAGGTTGCTCGCCAAGTTTGTAGGTGTGTCGCTTAGATAGATGATTGCCATCCAGCAATGGATACAGAACCTGGCTTATTGAATACTCGAGGTTTAATATGATGATGAAACAGACAATATATCATACACCTGTTTTTAAGAAACAGATACTTGATTTACTGCAAGTTCGACCTGATTCCATTATATTGGATTGTACTTGTGGAGAGGGTGGGCATGCAAGCATCTTTCTTCCTTGCATACCGAATGGATACTACTACGGTTTTGATCGTGATGCATCTGTATTACAAATTGCCCAAAAGCGACTGGAAGAAATTGGATCCAATTTTTCACTTTTTCCTTTTTCATATGCGAAATCACTTCCTATTCTACAGGAGCATTCTTTGCAGAAACCAACAATTGTTTTGGCTGATTTGGGAATTTCAATGTATCAGATTAAATCGAAGAACAGAGGATTTAGTTTTCAGTCGGAAGACACCTTAAACATGCGATTCGACTCCGATGAGACAAATGTGCAAGCACTAGATATAATCAATCGATATCCCGAAGAAAAGTTAGCTGACATTATTTTTTATAATGGAGAAGAAAGGGCTTCCCGGAGAATTGCACATTGGATTGTAAAAGAAAGAAAGAAGGGGTTTATTACTACTTGTAGTGAGTTGGCTTCTATTGTGGCAAGAGCTAAAGGGCAGCATGGATCTAAATTACATTCTGCAACAAAAACATTTCAAGCTCTTCGGATTGAAGTGAATCAAGAGCTAAAACATCTGGACAAGTTATTAGAAATACTTCCTTCCTTGTTACAACCAAGGGGCATTGCAGGATTTATCTCATATCACTCACTGGAAGATCGTAGAATAAAACACTTTTTTAAAAATTCAGACTTTTTTTCGAGAGTGAACAAAAAAGTAGTTAAACCAAATTCTGAAGAGATTGAAAATAATCCAGCGGCCAGAAGCGCTAAATTCAGAGCAGGGATTCGCTGTGAATAAAGGAATCCAATATCTGCTTATTATGATACTTTGTTTGTTAGCACTGGGAATTGCACAAACATCTGTTTGGGTAGCAGACCAGAAAATTGAAAAATTACAAACAGATATTGAAGATCTTCGATTCGAAATTGGAGATTTACAAAAAGATTACGAGAACCTTATTAACCCTGCAAGAATTTTATTTGAAGCAAAAAACAGGGAAACGTTGCAGATGGTTCCGTTAGAAAAAACTCAACAAACGGAGGTATACTATTTTGAGTTTTCAGAGTAGACAAAAAAAACAACGTTTGCATAGTATTCAATTTATTGGTGTGATCATGTTTATTCTGCTACTGGTAGTATCAACCTGTCTTTTCTGGAGAGGTTTGTTTGATACCCATGCAGCAACCTTGAAACACTATCGGTCGAGTGATCCAGACATTATTCTCCCGATGAGGGGAAAAATAATGGATCGAAATGGACACATTTTTGCCCAAAGTAAAGAGGCATATACCTTACACTACAATCCTCAGGAAATGGAGAATCCCGAGCTTTTTATCAACCAGATAACCCCCGTACTAGGCTTAAATGAAGAAAAAGCTCTGCAGAAAATGGAAGAAGAAATAAAAGATACCAGTCGAAGAGATGGAGTTGTGTTTGAAAAAATGTCGGAAGTGCAGATGGAACGCATAAAAAAACTAGTGAAAGATTCTTCCATATGCAATTACAATTTTAGCATTGACCAAAAAAGAGAGTACCCAAAGGGATCAATGGCAGCAGCATTAATTGGCTGGGTAGGACATGACAACATTGGACTAAGTGGTCTTGAGATTGCATATAATACTCTTTTGTCGGGTATTCCGGGTCGAAAGATATACAATCGGAATTTCAGTGGTAATAAAGTTCCTGGTTCAGAAGAAGTAGTTGAACCTCCAGTTCATGGAAAGAATATTGTATTAACAATTGATGATAAAATGCAGGCTAAAGTGGAATCTATTATCGAGAATCATGTTGAAATGAATCAAGCAAAAGGAGGAGTAGGCATTGTAATGGATCCTAAAACAGGAGAGATTCTCGCAATGGCTTCGTACCCCTCTTTCGATTTAAATGAAGGCAACGATTATATTTTAGATCCAATTTATTCAAACAGAGCGGTTGCTATGAACTACGAACCAGGATCTGTTTTTAAGGGGATCACCGCATCAGCTGCATTAGAATTGGGCTATATCACTCCTACTGACGAGTATTCTTGCGAGGGGTACTTAATGGTTGAAGGTAAAACCATTAAGTGTATGGTTAAACATGGTACACAACAGCTGGCTGAGTATTTGAAAAACTCATGTAATTGTGTTTTTTCTCAAATTGGAATACAAATGGGCTTCGAGTTACTTGACTTTGTTGAACGATTTCAATTTGGTAAAAGATATCCCTTACACCTTTGTGAACAAGAATCAGGCATACTCCCTGACAGAGATTGGTATTCTGATCTTGAAGCAGCGAATATTTCATTTGGAACCTCCATTTCTGTTACACCATTACAAATAATTAATGCGTATGCAGCTATCATTAATGGGGGTAATTTAATGAACCCGATGCTGGTTAAAGAAATACAAGATAGCAATGGGAAGGCTATTGAAACATTCCAACCACAAGTATTGAAAAGGATTTTGTCAAAGGAAACCTCAGCAGAAATGATTGCAGTGTTACAAAATGTTGTGCAGGGAAGAAATGGGTGCTCTGCAGCAAAGATTAAGGGAGTTCCAGTAGGGGGGAAAACAGGAACTGCTAAGAAAACCCTTTACGGGGAATACCAAGACGACAAAGTGATTTGTTCCTTTGTAGGATTCTTCCCGGCCGATGATCCAACCTATTTAGTGTTAGTGTCAATCGATGAGCCTCAACCAGCTTATACTTCTTTTGGTTCTACTGTAGCTGCACCAGCTTTTCGAGATATTGCTCAATGGCTTTTACTGATGGGAGAACAGAATAGTGCATCTAACTGATCTTGTATCGGCCCTTAAGCCACTTCAGTATAGAATAGTTAAAGATTATAAAGTAGCAGATATTAAGCAGGATTCCAGAACAGTTTGCAAGGGAGATATATTTGTTGCCATTAATGGAAGTCAGGTTGATGGACATCGTTATATCAAGAGTACCATTCCAAAGCAACCATCTGCTTTTATTGTATCCTCTTCCTATCCCGTAAGCAGTTTCCCTATGGATGTATCTTTTTTTCAAGTGAAAGATACATCAAAAGCCTGGAGTTTACTGGCTCAAGCTTTTTACGATTATCCCTCTACTAAACTTTCAATGGTTGCAATAACAGGTACAACAGGGAAAACAACTACAGCACATATTGTTTCACAAATGCTTACTAATTTGGGACAGAAAAATATGGTAATCGGAACTGGAGGGGTGTTGATTGAAGGGCATCCAATACCTTATGTTATGAAGGGTCCAGTTACCACACCAGAGCCAAAAGAATTACAGTATTTGTTGCAAGTTGCCGTCCAAGAAGAGTGTCGATTTGTTGTGCTTGAGGCTAGTTCTCATGGTCTAGATCAGGAACGTTTATACGGAATGGAATTTGACGTTGCGATATTTGCAACTTTAGCTGAATGTCATCATGTTTCTTATCATGGAAACCTTCAGTTATATATAAATGCAAAAGAAAAACTTTTCAAATTGTTAAAGCAGAATGGAGTTATCCTGATAAATAAAGATACTCCGTTATATTCAATGCTAGATGTGTCGAATTCAAATCATGCAGTTACCTACAGCATGCAGAGTAATGCCAGTTATACCCTAATACCTATTGAATACGAAGGTGAAAAGATGATCCAGATTGATGGTGAGAAAACTCATCTGAAAATACCAGTTTCCCTTCCAGGTCAATTTCAGTTATACAATTTTACAGCTGCAGCATTAACGGCAAAACACTTTGGATTTGATCCATTTGCGATTGAAAAAGCTCTGCAATCAATTCAGAAAATCCCAGGACGACGTGATTATTTACAATCGTCTCTTTCTTTCACTGTTTTAGTTGATAAAGCGAACGTTCCGCTAGCTTTAGAATATATAAAAAAAGAAATTCAGGGGGAGAACTATTCTTCTTCAATTTTGGTCTTTGGTAATGTAGGAGGAGGGGAAAAAGAAACCCGAGCTTATTTAGGTTCTTTTTTCTCAACTTTTTTCGATACTATTGTTTTAACAAAGGATGATCCAGAGACAGAAGATCCCTCGATTGGTTATGCAGATTTTATGTCCAAAATGACCGATCGGGAAAAAGAAAAAGTTACGTTAATTCCGGATAGAAAAAGTGCTATTCAGTACGCACTTCACTTAGCTAAAGAAAAATCAATTGTAGCAATTTTAGGAAGAGGGAATCAAAGAGAATTTTTAGAAAAAGGAAAAACCACTATTTTTGACGATATCGAAGAAACAGAAGCTATTCTTCGAAAAATGGAAGAAGAAATGAATGAACGTTAGTTTAGATTTACTTGCAACTATTTGCAGGGGGAATATCGTAAAAGAACACACAGCAAGAAGAAATGATATGTCATTTGAACTTCAGTTGGCGATCGATTCCAGGGAACTTAAACCGGGAGAAACATTTGTGTGTTTACAAGGAGAAAGAACGGATGGACATGAATTTATAAATGTTGCTGTAGAAAAGGAAGCGGAAGGGATAATTCTCGAACGAAATACCGGTAGTGAAAACATGAACTACTACTCTGGATTTGTTTTACAGGTTCAGGATTCACACAAAGCCCTTCTTGATATTGCAACCTATTTCAACCGGAATAAAAATCATATTCTGATTACCGGATCAGCAGGAAAAACAACAACAAGAATACTCGTGAATACAGTACTTCCTTCTTCGTTTGCTACGTTTCGGAATTTCAATACTCCTATTGGTCTTCCTATAGCCCTTACCCAGGTAATGAATAACCCTACCTGGATCATTTCGGAACTAAGTGCCTCGTACCCGGGTGAGATTGAACAGTCTTTAGAAATGTATCCTGCTGCAAAAGGAGCAATTCTAACAGGTATCGGTTCTTCTCATGCTGAATTTTTTTCTTCAGACAAGGAAGTATTGCAGACAAAAGCAAAACTATTCTCAAAAGTAATTGATGGATATCCATGCCTGGCTAACGGTCATATTGCCAATCTAAAAAAAGATCTGCAATCTATGTATCCTAAAACAGTGTTTTACGGATTTGACAATACCTTCGATGTGTCCATCCAAATTGTGTCTGTCGATCTTGCTGGAACTACTTTTACATATAAACACAAAGAAAAAACAGAAGGACCTTTTACGATAAAGGCATTTGGCAAACATTTTGTGCTAGATGCAGTAGGAAGTATTGTTCTTTCAAAGTGGATTGAGCCTTCTTTGCATAATGAGATGATTCAAAAAAGTCTGAATAGGTTTGAGCCTGGTCCCGGAAGAGGGAAGATTATTCCTTTAGTCGAAGGTAGCATTTGTATTGATGAATCCTACAATGCAAACCCCTTGTCTATGAAAATGAGTTTGGAAGCTTTCAAAGAGGATCAACATGAAAACAAGATTCTTATTGTGGGGGATATGTTGGAACTGGGAGACAAAGCAGCGATTGAACACGAGAAAATGGGGGAAATTGTTAAAACAATTCAACCTGTGTGTGTAATTTATGTAGGATCTTATTATGCAGATTTTCGTCGGGGATTTTCTCCTGTAAACCAACATTGTTTTAATTTTCAATCACCGGGGGAAGTGATAAGAGAATTGAAACAAGTGATGAAAGCAAATTCTGCTATTTTTGTGAAAGCATCGAATGGAATTGGATTATCCAAATGTATTACCGATATTAAATCTTCTTTTTCTAAGGAGTTCTATAAATGATTATTGCTTTTTTCTCAATCTTTCTTGGAACATGTTTGATTGGTTTTGTTGTGCTACCGTACTGTATTACTTTTTTAAGAACCAGACAGATTGGGCAATTTGTTCGGGAAGAAGGACCTCAGGGACACTTAAAAAAAGCAGGTACTCCTACTATGGGAGGAATCGTTTTTATTGGCATAACAAGCATTATTTTTGGATTGTATTTAGTATTTCAAGGAAGTAATATTTCGCAATGGCTCCCACTTTATGGACTTTTGGCTTACAGCGTAATCGGTTTTCTTGATGATTATATAAAAACTGTTCAGAAGTCACCTTACGGATTGAAAGCACGGCAAGATATTCTTCTGCAGATTCTTTTTTCTGTCCCGTTTCTTTTATGGGTGTATTTTTATGGAAATCATCCGGTTCATCTTGTTTTGTGGATAGTGTTTGAAGTTATATTTGTGTTAGCAGTTGTGAATTCAGTGAATTTAACGGATGGAGTAGATGGCTTACTTACAAGTGTTTCTTTACCAATTTTTGGATTCTATGCCATTGTATTTGTGTCTTTAAACCAAATAGTCCCATTTGTTTTTTCCATTGTTATGTTTTCTTCGCTCTTGTCATTTCTTTTCTTTAATGCATATCCTGCCAGGGTTTTTATGGGCAATATCGGATCCTTTGCCATAGGTGGATCTTTAGTAGTCCTTGCAATACTTTCCAATACTGAGCTTCTTCTCTTGATTCTTGGGCTCATTTTTGTGGTAGAGGCATTATCCGTAATTATTCAGGTTACGTGGTTTAAGATCACGAAGAAGAAATATGGAGAAGGGAAAAGGGTGTTTAAGATGTCTCCTATTCACCACCATCTAGAGCTATCCGGTTATTCTGAAACGCAAATTGTTACACTGTTTGTAATCATTCAAGTTTTACTATGTGTTGTAGCAGGCGTGATTTATTTTTTGTAACTTTTTTGTAGAATATGTGTAATGAAAAAAACACTATCACTAAACGGAAAAAATATTACAGTTTTTGGATTAAAGAAAAGCGGAAAAGCTGCCATTGAGCTTATATTATCTAAGGGTGCAAATGTCTTTGCAACAGAAAAAACTGCTAATATTGATCCCCAAACGATTATATGGCTTGAATCACTGGGTGTGGATTTTGAACTCGGTTTACATTCAGAACGAACTTATACGAACAAAGATTTAATTGTAATATCTCCAGCTGTTCCAAAGCGAATCCCCATTTTATTGGAAGCAGAACGTCACAATGTTCCTATTATTGGAGAGATTGAGCTGGCCTATCAGTTTACTCAATCGAAATTCATTGCTGTAACGGGCACGTCTGGAAAAAGCACTTCAGTTGAGTTAACGGGTCATATATTGCGATATCATATTGCACCGGTTTATGTGTGTGGTAATATTGGAATCCCAATTTCCGAAATTGTCCATAAAACAAAAACTGCAACCTTGGTAGTGGAAGTAAGCTCTTTTCAGTTAGAGACGATTCAAGAATTTTCTCCTCATGTAGCAGTTTTTTTGAATTTTTCGGAAGATCATCTGAATCGATACAAAAACATGCGAGATTATTTCACTGCTAAATTACGAATATTTGAAAACCAAACAGAAAATGACTACTGTATTTTAAATGGAGACCAAAAGTGTTTAGCTGAATTAAGCCCAAGTAAGGCAAAAAAGTATTTATTCTCCATGAAAACACCTATGAATCCCGGATGTTATTACAACCATGAAGAAGACGAAGCCGTCATCTTAGATGGACCAAAAGAAATCCGAATTCCTTTATGTAAAATGAGAATTAAGGGTATTCATAACAGACAGAATGCAATTGTATCCATCCTTTCTGCATATCTTTTTTTACAAGATCATTTTTCTGTTGATTTGTGCATGAAGGCTTTGAATACGTTCCAGGGTTTACCACACCGATTTGAATGGGTGGGACGCTATAACGGAATTGGATTCATTAATGATTCCAAATCAACTAAACCTTCTACCACAAGCGTTGCTATCCACTGCATGAATGAACCTTTCATTTTAATGATGGGGGGAAGCGACAAGGAAAGTCAGTTTAAAGAGGTAGCAAAAAAGATTTCTCAGCATCCTTTCATTAAAAAAGTTATTTTATATGGGAAAACAAGGAAAAAAATAAGAAGTGCTTTGGAAGAAGTGGGCTTTAAAAATTACAAAATGACACCTACTTTTAAGAGTGGGTTTTTTGAAGCAATTAAACGAGCAGATCCGAATGAATTTGTACTTCTTTCTCCAGGATGCGCCAGTTTTGATGAATTTAATAATTTCGAAGAAAGAGGGAATTATTTTAAAAAGTTAATCTGGCGTACATATAATCGATAGTTATGTCTCCTCAAAAACTGCATACTAATATAATACTTTTAACAACCCTACTTTGCCTAGTGGGTTTGTTAATGTCTTTTTCCACAACTTCAATTTATTATTTCAATGATGGGGGAGTTGGAAACCCATTTTCAGGTTTATTCAAACAATTGTTTTTTCTTGTTATTGGTGTACTTGTAGTGATTTTTGTACGAAGAATAAAAACATCCACACTGAAAAAAGGGGCTTTTCTCTTTTACTTCATATCACTTGCATTACTGGTTGCTGTTCTTTTGTTTCATACTTCCATTACAAATGAAATTGGAGAAGAAGCTCGTCGTTGGATTGTAATTCCAGGTTTTGGGGGATTAACATTACAACCTTCTGAAATAGCAAAAGTGGCGATTATTTTTTATGTTGCTGCCTATTATTCTCGATTTAAGAAAAAACCTCAGTTCGCAGATCATTTGGGTGTGTTATTGATGATTGGATTAGGTGGTTTTTTAATTATGATAGAGCCTAACTTTTCAGCAGCAATGGTTTTTGCAGCTATTGGAATTATCACAATGATTCTTGCTGGATTTCCTTTAGCTTTGGGAGCTACTTCCACAGCTGGATTATCAATATTGGCTTACTACATTATGGTGAGTGTCCCTCGACTTCGAAGAAGACTTGACATTGTAAGAGAAGTCTATACAAGTCAAGATGCCTATCAATTAAGGCAAGGTATCCGAGCAATTGTTCGAGGGGGGTTCTTTGGGCAAGGATACATGAAGAGTTCCCAGAAATTCGTCCATCTGGCATTTTCTTCTACAGATTACATTTTCGCAATCATCTGTGAAGAGTTTGGCTTAATTTTTGGGTTTATCCTGCTATTACTTTATTTTCTCCTTTTTTACTATTGCTTACAAGTAGCCCGATTAACAAAAAATCATTTTAATTCTGTTCTTGTTGCTGGGATAGCCTTTCATCTGTTGTTTCAGGCAGTTTTACATGTGGCTGTTACTCTGGCGGTTTTTTTGCCGACAGGAGTTCCATTGCCTTTTATTAGTCAGGGTGGAAGCGCACTTGTGTTAAATCTGTTTGAAATTGGGGTGGTTTTGAATATTGCAGCAAGACTTCCTAAAGAGAAGAAAAAGGAACTACCTGTTGTTGCCTAAATCTAAGAAGGAAACCATTTTTTTCGTCGGCATTGGAGGGGTTGGAATGACACCTCTTGCACTGTATTTGAAAGAAGCTGGATATGACGTTGTTGGTTCTGATTTGCAAGAATTTCGTATGCGAAAAGTACTTCAACAGAAAGGCATCCAGGTTTTTTTAAAACAAGAAAAAAGTAACATCTTACCTTCTGTTTCAAGTGTAATTTATTCAACTGCAGTACCAGCTTCGAATCCAGAAAGAATGGAAGCGGATCGATTAGGTATCCCATCAATGAATAGAATACAAGCACTGAAAGCGATAACGAGAAATTCAAAGATTATTTCCATCACTGGTAGTTATGGAAAGAGCACAACGACTACTTTTGTTTCCAGTATGTTTGAGCAGGCTGACCTGTTTCCTTCCTGGATCATTGGTGCAGACATGCTTACGTATCCGTGTGCAAAGAAAGATATTGGGGCACATTTTGTAATTGAAACCGATGAATCAAAACCCCAATTTCTGGATTTTTCTCCTTCTAGCTTGATTGTTACGAATATTGGAACAGATCATTTACCGAACTACAAGAATGACCAAGTATATTTAGTAGAGGCAATACGGTCTATTGTTCAAAGAACGAATGAAAGAGTAGTGGTTCCATTCGATTTAAAAGAAAAATACCCTACGATGTTTACTGGAAAGAAAACAATCACCTGCGGTTTTCAGAACGGTGATTATTCGATTCACAATTGCAAAACTTTTGTCCAAATGGGCAAGATGAAGACTACATTTACTGTCCATGGTTTGCATTCTCAGTTCGATGCATGGATAACGATGCCTTCTCAAAGAAATGTTTTGGATGCAGTTCTTTCCTTTGCTCTTCTGGAGGATATACAAGGTGCAGTGTCCAATCCTTCTTTGTACTTCTCTTCTTTACCGGTAATGGAACGAAGGTTTCAATTACGAAGCACAAACAATCATGCCTACTTAATTGATGACGAAGGAGATAGTCCGGAAGTTATCAGAGAGGTATTGAAAGATGCTAAACGTTTTTTCCCGACACGCCTACTGGTTACTGTTTTGCAACCACATCGGTACTCGCGCTTACAAAGTCTGTTTTCGAGCTATGTCGATTCAGTAGTTGAAAGCGATATTGTTGTTGTGCTTCCTGTATATGCAGCAGGGGAAGAGTCCGTTGACGGAGTTTCATCTGAAATTCTAGCGAGAGAGATAGAAAAAAAACACCACAAGGAAGTTTTCATTCCCCACAATTTTTGTGAAGCAGCTGAAATTCTGCAAAAATTTCTACAGCAGGAATCAGTGGTTGTTACACTAGGACCGGGAAATGTTTGGAAACTATACGATGAGATAGCATGATGGTAGATAAAATGCAGATCGACAATTTTAAAGGTTCTGTACTTAAACATGAACTGATGAAACAATATACGTCGTTCCATATTGGGGGAGCAGCAGATTATGTAGTAGTTCCTTCAAATGAACAAGATGTTATTCATGCAATGAATCATTGTCGAATAAAAAAAATTCCATTTGAAATTCTTGGAGCTGGAACAAACACTCTCATTTCTGACACTGGCTTTTCTGGTGTCATTATTCTGATAAAAAAAACACTGTCGCAATACAAAGTTCTTCCATCGGGTAGAGTTTTTGTCCAAGCTGGTATGAAGACACAAGATTTATTACAAAAACTTTTACAAGACAAATACACCGGGTATTCTTTTCTAGCCGGTATCCCCGGAACTGTTGGCGGATGTGCTGCTATGAATGCAGGGACAAACCGTGGACAGTTTTCAGATATTGTACACTCTATCATATATACTGATGGAGAACATGTTAAGGTTATAAAAGGAAAGCTTTTGAAGAGTTGTTTTCAGTATCGAAGCAGTGTCTTTTTAGAAAACAAACAGGTGGTTCTATCCGTAGTTTTGTCATTACCGAAGAATGATATTCAGGCGGAACAACTACAAGTAAAAAAATACTTACAAAAACGTAAAAAATCGCAACCCATTCAAACTCTTAATGCAGGATGTTTTTGGAAAAATCCTGAAAAGTACTCTGCAGGATACTTAATTGAACATCTTGGACTGAAGGGTAAGCAAGTAGGTGGGGCGATGATATCAAATGTACATGCAAACTTTATTGTTAACCTGCAAGATGCTACGGCATCTGACATTCGGTTGCTAGCGGAAATGGTTGAAAAAGAAGTGTGGGAAAGAATGGGAGTTAAGTTAGTACGAGAAGTTCGCGAGTTGTAACAAGTTGGTTGCAATTAACTTATAGTAATATATAGTTTTTTTGTAAACTTATTTCTTGGCAAGTTTTTAAAAAAATCGAATAGTGTGCATTTTTAATGTATGGTATTGCAGTATAAAAATTCCTTGTCATGGAAGGTGGGTTAGAATATGTGGCAATATGTCGTTAGACAGTTTATACAGCGGATGTTTATTTTGCTGATAATATCATTCCTTGCTTTCATTTCTTTGAATGCAATGGCAGATCCGGTTGATATTATCAAATCAATGGATCCGCATATAACACAACAACAAATTGATATTTATAAAAAGCAGCAGGGTTTGGATAAGCCTACTGTTGTTCGTTATTTCTATTGGCTAAAAAATGCCTTTCATGGTGATTTTGGAATTTCTCGTGCTTATAAAGAAGACGTGTTCCCTCTGTTAATGGACAGAATTCCAAACACAATGTACATGCAGGCAATTGTTATGCTAATCATAATATTTGTAGCGATTCCGCTAGGGATATTTTCGGCTGTACATCAGTACTCTACCTGGGATTATATTTTAACCTTTTTTGCCTTTACTGGCATGTCACTCCCAATGTTCTGGACAGGGTTAATGATGATTCTTTGGTTGGGTGTTGGGTACGGACTTCCTTTTACAGGAATGTACTCCGATTTAGTAAGCGTCAACGGAATGATGATCCCGTATGCACAAGCGCCGTGGTACATACAATTAGGGGATAGAATGCGGCATTTAATCCTTCCTGTCATCAGTATATCTCTTATATCTCTTGCTGGTCTTATGCGATATACTCGATCTGCTTTACTCGAAGTTATCCGGCAAGACTATGTTCGAACTGCTCGAGCCAAAGGTATTGTTGAGAAAAAGGTTATCTATTCGCATGCTTTACGTAATGCTATGATTCCTATTGCCACAATTCTTATCCAACAAATACCCAGACTATTTGCAGGTTCGTTGATTGTTGAACAAATATTCGGATGGCCCGGAGTTGGTAAAATGGTTTTTGATGCTGTTATGCAAAAAGACTATAACCTGGCCATGATGGACTTAATGTTCCTTTCTTTCTTAACTGTAACATTTACCCTTATAGCAGATGTATCGTATGCTTTCCTTGATCCTAGAATCACATACAGATAAACCATTGGTAGATAGAAAGGAGACATACAAATGAGCAAAAAAGAACAAAAAAACATAAAAAGTGTGCCTGAGAATGAAGCTAGCGATTTAAATAACAGCGAGCAAACCTTTGCACAGATGACAGAAACAATTGATATGAAAAATTCAGAAATTACACCTGAAAACGAAGCAGGTGAATTAAGCAATAGTGCACAATATTCATATGCACAGATGGTCTGGATTCGATTCAGAAAGCATAAAATGGCTTTAACCGGTACCATAATCATTTTTCTTTTAATTGTATTGGCTGTTGGAGCACAGCTTTGGTCGGGTGGAATTAATCCTTCTTACACCGACATTAATATTCGATTCTTACCTCCATTTAGCCCCGGACATTTCCTTGGTACCGATGACGTGGGTCGAGATGTCTGGACAAGACTTCTATACGGTGGACGTACTTCCTTATTTATCGGTTTTGCTATTTCTATTCCTGCTGGTTTGTTTGGTGGAATTATCGGTTCCATATCGGGTTATTTTGGAAAATGGGTTGATTCCTTAATTATGCGTATTGTTGAAATTTTCTTCTCCATTCCAACCTTACCCATTTTAGTAACTTTATCTAGTTATTTTGGAGCAACAATGTGGAATATTGTCCTATTGTTGGTCTTCTTTGGCTGGGCAGGAATTGCACGAATGATCCGAGGATTAGTATTGCAGATTAAGCAGTATGAGTTTATCGAAGCTGCAAAAGCGATCGGTTGTTCCGATACAAGAATTATTTTACGACACATTTTTCCCAACACATTGGCCATTTTGATTGTACAAATGACTTTATCTGTTGGTGGTGCCATACTAGCCGAATCTACTCTATCTTATTTAGGTCTTGGAGTTGATCCTGCTACACCTACTTGGGGTAACATGTTATCTAGTGCACAGAATTTCATGTGGAATGCACCACACTTAGTTGTGTGGCCAGGACTTATGATTTTCCTTACCATCTTATCGTTCAACTTCCTTGGCGATGGTTTACGCGATGCACTTGATCCTAAGCTAAAACAATAAAGTAACCTACACTTGAATATGATACCGGAAAGAGAGAAGAGAAATCTCTTTCCGGTTTTTTTTATGCAAAATGAAAAAAAATTTAATTGTTGAAGACGGTCAATCATTTCAGCTAATAAAAAAATCAAAGTTCTTTGGACATGCAGTTGCAATCGAATCTGAAAATCAATTTCATTTGTTTATGAAAGAATATAAAATTACCTACAAAGGAGCAACTCACTTTTGTTTTGCTTATCGATTTACAGATAGAACGGGCTGTCTGCGTGAAAAAATGTCTGACGATAAAGAGCCCTATGGAACAGCGGGAATACCAATGTTATCTCTTCTACAAAATGAGAGTATAACAAATGGATGCATCATTGTCATTCGATTCTTTGGGGGGGTTAAACTTGGCAAGAAAGGTCTTTTAAATGCTTACCTGGGAACAGCGAATGATGCTTTAAAGAAAGCCAAAGTAAAAGAATTTGTACCTACTACGAGTATGAAGCTCTCTATTCAGTATTCTGCCTATGATTTTGTAAGCAAAGAATTTAAACAGTTTCAAATAGAAGTAATCGAAGTAAATTATGGTACTTCAGTGGACGTAATCCTTCAATTACCGATTGCTCAAAAGAAACTCTTTTTAAATACGTTGGAACAAAAAAACCTAATTAATTATGTTACAATACTCTAGATACGGAGGTTATTATGAAAAAATTAAAAATTCTTGTAAAAGGTACTTTGTTAGATTCAACAAAGGCTAAAACAAATTGTAGAGAATGTCAGACACCCTGTAAGTCTGCCTGTAAAACTTCTTGCACAATTGGAAACCAAACCTGCGAGCAACGAAAAAAGACAAACTACCGATGGATCTGGTAACAGATTTACAGAAAAAAGGAATTCTTCATATATTTGAGTGGAATCAGGAAGGTTTTATTTTTGATTCCACATCAAATTCTGTATTTTCATGTTCGTTGCAGGATATTAAAGAAATTTCAGGTGGATTCGTTTCACTAGAACTTGTAAATGAGATCAAGGAACTGCAAAACGAAGGTTATTTTCTGGAAGAAGCCAATTTGCAGTTTGAAGATAGACGAATCTGTAAGTCCCTTTGTTTAATGATTACAAGAGACTGTAATTTTAGATGTCCCTATTGTTTTGAGAAAGGGAAATCTTCTTTGTCAAAACAAAAAATGGATAAAAAAACAGCAAAAAAAGCACTTGAATTTTTAGTTGAAACAAGTGGAAGCCGAAAATACCTTGAGTGTGATTTTTTTGGTGGAGAACCGTTGCTGTATTGGGACATAGTTCAGTATGTTATTGAAGAATCTGCCAAACTGGCAGAGCAGACTGGAAAGAAATTTCGGTTTTCATTAACAACCAATGCTTCTTTGCTAACCCCCCCTATGGTTCAGTATTTATGGGATCATAATATAAGCCTGATACTAAGTCAGGATGGATTACCCCAAAACCACAATCGATTTCGTATTAAAGAAGGGGGAGCTGGTACATATAACGAAGTAATGAAAGCAATTCAGCTGGTTACTGACAACTGGGACGAAGGTTATTATGTACGAGGAACCTATACAAAAGAAAATCTCCAATTTTCAGATGATGTAAAGCATTTGTACGGTAAAGGAATTAAAAAGATATCATTTGAACCTGTTGTTTCAGATAATCCCAAAATAGGCTTTACTGAGAATGATATCCCATTTCTCCGAGTGGAATATCAGAAATTCACCGAGTGGTATCTAGATACTTTGTCAAAAGACCCATCTTTTTCTTTCTATCATTTTGAAGTGGATTTGAAGCAAGGGGCCTGCAAAGAAAAGCTAATGACAAGTTGTGGTGCAGGAGTAGAATATGCATCTGTTTCTCCCGAGGGAGATCTATACCCATGTCATCAGTTTGATGGAGTGAAAGAATATAAGCTTGGATCTATCTGGGATGGATTCACAAATAAAGCTATTCAGGATACGTTTAGAAATGCAACCAACTTACTTTCAAAAGAAGAATGTCGAACCTGTTGGGCAAGATATATATGTGGTGGAGGATGTTCTGCAAATAATCTGCGCATGAACAACCAACTAACATCTTCATGGGAAATTGGATGCAAAATACAGAAAGCAAGAATAGAAGCAGCACTTTACGTGCAAGCAAAAAAAGGCTGTAAATAAAAGTTTACAGCCCTATATCTGTTCGGATTGTCTTTCCCTCGAAATCAATCGCATCTGCATATTCATATGCTTTTTTTCTAGATTCTTCCTGGGATGAACCTAGGGCCACAATATTTAAAACGCGACCACCTGAGGTAACGTATTGATTATCAATCTTCCTTGTTCCAGCGTGGAAACAAAGGCAATCTGTTGTGGTTTTTAGAGTGTTCAAGCCTGTGATCTCTTTCCCTTTTTCGTATGCAACGGGGTATCCTTCTGATGTTAAAACAACACAAGTTGCATGAACATTATCTTCCCATTCAAGCTGAAAATCGGTAGGAAGCTTTTCGTGTTTAGCAATGTGAAGCATTGCAGGTAATAAATCTGTTTTCAGCAAGGGCATCACAACCTGGGATTCCGGATCGCCAAATCGTGCATTTATCTCTAATACATAGGGATTATTCATTGTATCAATCATTAATCCAATGAACATAATTCCAGTGTATGGATTATTTTCCGAATGCAAGGCATGCATAAGGGGTTTAATTACCTGGGAGTGGATATTTTGCTGAATGATTGGAGTAACCCACGGTGCTGGGGCAATATTCCCCATACCACCCGTATTGGGTCCTGTGTTCCCGTCATATGCCTTTTTATAATCCTGAGAAGGAAGTAGGTCGAAATATTGATCGTTGTTGACCAAAATCTGAAACGAAAGTTCTCTTCCTTCTAAAAAATCTTCAATAACGATTTTTTCTCCAGCTTGTTGGAATTTCTTGTGTTCCATCATTTCCAGAATGGAAGAAATCACTTCTTGTTTATTATTGGCAATTACAACACCCTTTCCCTGGGCAAGTCCATCCGCTTTTATAACACACGGAAATGTTTCAATAGACTCAGAGTAGTATAAAGCATCGTCTTTGTTAAAGAAGGTGTGATAACCAGCGGTAGGAATATTGTATTTGGACAGTAGATTCTTTGTGTAAATTTTTGATCCTTCAAGCATTGCTGCGTGTTTTGAGGGTCCAAAAACTAAAATGTCTGTATCAGCAAAGAAATCTTTAATTCCATTTACTAGGGGTAATTCTTTTCCTACAGCTATTAGGTGAATATTATTTTTCTTACAAAATGTCTCAATTGCTGGAAAATCTAAAATATCAGGTTCATTGGCTATAGTTGCTAATTCAGATATTCCTGCATTACCAGGAAGGCAAAATAGATTTCCCAATAAAGGGCTTTGTGAAAGTTTCCAACACAATGCATGCTCTCTTCCTCCACTTCCAAGTACTAATACATTGTATTTCATTGCATCCTCTTTTCTGGAGATATTTTTCATTTTTATACCTAATGTAAAAAGTGTCTTTGACCTGTGAAAACTAGTGTAATTCCAAATTTCTCTGCAGCTTCTATAACCTCTCTGTCATGGATAGAGCCACCCGGTTCAACAATAATCTTTATTCCATATTCTGCTGCGACTTCAATTGAATCAGCAAAAGGGAAAAATGCATCAGAACAGAGAATGGAACCAGATACATTCTCGGAAAATCTTTCTCTTGCATGAGAAAGAGATATTCGAACACTATCAACTCGATTTGGTTGACCTCCGCCAATACCAAGAGTTTGATTTTCTTTACAAACTAAAATTGCATTTGATTTCACATATTTCAATGACGTAAGCCCAAATACAATTTGTTTTTTTAATTCGTCGGTTAATGGTTCACCAGATACAACTTCCATTTTGTTGAAAATTTCTCTGTCTTTATCTTGCATTAAGAAACCATTTCCAGCATCTCGAAGATGCCAGCTTAAAGAAGATTTACTTGTACGTTCTAAAAGACGAACATTTTTCTTTTTTGTAAGAAGTGCTAAAGCTTCTTTGGAAAATGAAGGTGCACAAACTACATCAACAAAAATGGAATGAATGTGAGAAGCAATTTTTTCGGTGATTTCCTGATTGAATAGATAAACGCCTCCAAAGGCAGATATGGGGTCACATGCATAGGCTTTTTCGTATGCGTCTTCTATAGAATTTGATGTGGCTACTCCACAAGGACTTGTGTGTTTTAGAATAACGCACGAGGGTGAATCACCTAATTCATCTAAAAGATCAAGACCCTGCGAAGCATCTAGAAAGTTGTTGTACGATAATTCTTTCCCATGAAGTTGAGAACAACCTAAGGGACGTTGTGTTGGATGTAGGTATTCATTTGAATTCAAAATGGGAAGGTTAAAATTTGCTTTTTGGTGTGGGTTTTCTCCATATCGTAATTGCATTCTTTTCTGCAAGTACAAAGAAGAAATACTCTTGTTGGAAAAAGAAGAAGCAATGGCAGCGTCATACATGCTGGTATGCAAGAAAGCCGTTATCATATATTCTTCTGATAGAGATACAGGAACCGATCCATTGTTTTTTGTTAGAGATGCAATCACTTCATCGTATTGTTCGGGGTGGCAAAGTGTAATTGATTCCAGATAATTTTTTGCAGAAGCTCGAAGTAGGGAATTGCCACCAATATCGATTAAATCCAATTTGTCTTCAGCAGAAGAATCAGTCTTGTGTTCATGGAATGGGTAAAGGTTTACGCAAACAAGTTGGAACTTCACGATATCCTGCGATTGTAATTCTTCCTTTTCAGACGATACGCGATCTCTACCCAGAATTCCCCCAAATACCTTTGGGTGTAGAGTTTTAACCCGACCGTGAATGAACTCTGAAAAGCCTGTGTAATCTTCAATTTTGTGACAAGGGAAACCCTCCCTAACGATTGTTTTATAGGTGGTGTTGGTGGCATATAATACAACATTGTTTTCGTGTAAGGCTTTTACCAGAGGAATCAAATTACGTTTATCGGAAACGGAAATAAGTGCATTTTTAACATGTATCATGATGGACAAAAACCCTCCTGCCAATAATTTCATATGAATCTGTTAAAACAATCTGTAATGCTTCGGGTAACAAAATGTGTTCCCTGTCTAATATTCTAAGAGAAAGTGATTCTTCTGAATCATCATCAAAAATGGGAATGATTTCCTGTGCAATAATTGGACCAGCATCTACGTTGTTGGTTACAAAATGAACCGTACAACCTGCAAACTTTGATCCATATTCAAGAGCTCTTTTCTGAGAATGAAGACCAGGAAAAGATGGAAGTAAAGATGGATGGATGTTTAATATGGGACCAGCAAAAGTATCGACAAAATAAGAAGATAAGATTTTCATAAACCCAGCTAAAACAATAATATCAATAGAATATTGCTTGGTTAAATCTAAAATTTTCTCCTCGAATTCTTGTCGAGTTGCAAAATCACGATGATTAACAACCAATGTTTTAATGCCGTTGTCTTGGGCAATTTGTAACCCTTTTGCATCATGTCTGTTTGACAAGACAAAAGGGATGTTGCAACGGATTGCTCCAATATCACGTTTTTTTAAAATTGCTTCAAGGTTACTTCCTCTTCCGGAAATAAAAACCGCTACATTTTTCATTTTCATCGTGTCCTCATTCAAAGTGTTTTTTCAAAGCGGAATTATACAACGCTCTAAAAGTTTCTAATGGGATAGAACAAACATCTTCAATAACCATACTATCTGCAATTGTTTTTCCAATAATTTCTAAAGGAAGATCTTGTAGTTCTTTTTGAATTGACTCCAGTTGACTGCTTTCAAAAGTAATCAAGTATCGACTATTTGATTCGCTAAGTAAATAGGAAATGGGGGTAAAGGATGAAAACAACCGATTAATATGAAGACCAATATTGTTGTGGAGCATACTTTTTAGTATTGCATACCAAAGTCCACCCCTATCTACGCTCATACAGCTTGAGAATAGTTGTTTGTGTAGACAGTTTCTAACAATATCTTGCGTTTTCTTTTCTAACTGCATATCAATTGCTGGGATAGAATCAGTTTTGATATATTCTCTACCTGTTTTCCCTACCACGGCACATATTAAGTTTGTTTCAGGAAAGGCAAGGTTTGGTTTGGACGAAATTTTTCCTGTTCCAACCATTCCAATAACTGGTGTAGGGTATATACGTTTCTGTTCTCCTTCATTGTAGAAACTAACATTTCCTGAAACAACTGGGGATTTCAGAACAGATAAAGAGTCATTCATTCCTTGAATGGTTTCAGAAAACTCCCACATGGTATGTTCCTGGGTTGGATCTCCAAAGTTCAGGCAGTTTGTAATAGCCGAGGGAACTAGACCCAAGGAGGTGATTCTTCTGGCTGCAATTGCACAAACAGTTTTGGCTCCAAGATAAGGGTGAATTGAACAGAGTTCTCCTCTACTTGTAAGAGTAACACCAATGCATTGATCTGTTCCATGTACCTGTAAACAGCTTGGACCTAATCCTGGTTTCACAATAGTGCTTGCATATAACGTAGAATCGTATTGGTCGTGTATCCAACTTTTTGAAGCATAAGAAGGAGAGCTAGCAAGTTCTAACAAAACAGATTCAGTATCTTCTGTGGGAACAGCATCGGGTTGGAATGTAATTTTGGTTTTAATGGAAGGATCTCGAACTGGTTGGGTAGTGTTTTTAGGAGGATCCAATAGCAACTGAACGGGAACATCGCAATGGCAAGTATCACCAGAGTAGATTTGAATCGATCCAGTTTCAGTAATAGTGCCTATTTCTGCATAATCAAGTTCCCATTTGTCTAAAATTTCTTTTATTCTTTTTTCTTTTCCTTCTTTGGCAATAAGCAGCATTCTTTCCTGTGATTCGGAGAGCATAATTTCAATGGGAGTAATTCCTTCTTCCCGAAGGGGTACTTTTTCTAAGTCGATGCGAATTCCAAGTTCTCCTTTTCCAGCCATTTCAACAGATGAGCTTGTAATTCCTGCGGCTCCCATGTCCTGAATAGCTTCCACCAAGTCTTCTTCAATAATTTGTAAGGTGGCTTCAATGAGAAGTTTTTCTAAGAATGGATCTCCTACCTGAACACTACCTCTACGCTGTTTCCTATCTTCATCGAGTACACCAGATGCAAAGGATGCTCCATGAAGTCCATCTCTACCTGTTTTTGCTCCAAGATATATTACTTTTCCTCCCGGAGTTTTAGCTATACTCTTGCGAAGAGAATTTTTGTCTAAAATCCCAAGAACCATCGCATTTACTAGGGGGTTTTCATCGTAACACTCAGCAAAATGCGTTTCCCCTCCTATGGTGGGTACTCCTACACAGTTACCATAAAAGGAAATACCTTCTACAACACCGTTTAGCAGGTATCGAGAACGAGAATTAAAAGGAGGTTCAAAGTGAAGTGAATCAAGTCCTGCCAGAGGACGGGCTCCCATTGTAAAAATGTCCCGAATAATACCACCTACTCCTGTTGCAGCACCTTGAAAAGGTTCGACAGCGGAGGGATGATTGTGACTTTCTACTTTAAAAGTAATGTAAGTATCATCGGTCAATTTAATTACTCCCGCGTTTTCTCCTGGTCCTTGAATAACTTGTTCACCTTCTGTAAACAATTGAGATAAATACTTGGAGCTACTTCTATAACTACAATGTTCACTCCACATAGCAGAGAACAAACCTAATTCAACAATCTGGGGTTCTCGATTTAGCCGTCTAAGAATTTCTTCATAATCAGCTTGACCCAGATTTAATTCTTTGAGTACTTGTTGATTCATTTGCTTTCCTCCAGATATGTTCGAAGAGACTGGAACAATATAGATCCATCTTTACTGGATGTCCAATCGGATACAGCTCTTTCTGGATGAGGCATCATACCAAGTACATTTTTATCTTTATTTGTGATTCCTGCGATATCTTCAATGGATCCATTCGGGTTATCAGAATATGTAAATACAATCTGATTGTGAGTACGGATATCAGCAAGTGTTTGAGAATCAACCTGGTAGTTCCCATCTTTGTGGGCAATAGGGAAATGGACAGTCTGGTGGGAAACATATTTGTTTGTAAATGGAGTTTTGGTGGATTGGACAATCAAAGGACAGTCTTTTGAAATAAATCGAGTTGAATTGTTTCGAAGTAATGTGCCAGGGAGTAAACCTGTTTCCGTTAAAATCTGAAATCCATTGCAGATTCCAATAACGGGTCCTCCATTTTCAGCGAAGCGTTTAACGGTTTGCATAACGGAAGAATGGGAAGCAATAGCTCCAGGACGCAAATAATCTCCATAGGAAAAACCACCAGGTAATAGAACAGCATCTACTTCTATGCTTGTTTCTTTATGCCATAGTGGAATCGCATTGCAGTTCATTACGTCTCTAACTGCCAGTAACGCATCGCGATCGCAATTGGATCCCGGAAAAATAACAACTCCAACCGTTAACATGGTTCAACAGAAATTGTGTATTGTTCAGTTAAAGGATTAAATAACAAATCATTACACATCTTTTCGCCCATTTCTTTTGCTTCTTTTTCAGAAGAGGTTTGTACGTGAATAACGATGTGTTTTCCCATGCGAACCTGAGAAACTGTAGAAAAACCTAGATTCGTTAAAGCATGCTGTACCGTTTTACCCTGTGGATCTAAAATCCCTTCTTTTGGGTCTACATTAATTGTTATCTTGTACATGTAATCCTATCCTTTCGTAGATAAAATCTACATCTTTTAAATATGAAGATGAACTAAACATCTGATCAATTTCATCTGCGGATAAAACTTCTCGAATTTCTGAAGAATTCTTAAGAGCATCGGAGAAGTGTATTTTTTGTTGATATGCCTGAAACGCTACTTTTTGAACCAGAGCATAGGCTTTTTCTCTGGAATAACCATGGTTCACTAAATGTGTAAGTACCTTTTGTGAAGCAAATACTCCATAGGTTAACCACAAATTCTTTTCAATATTTTCAGGGAAGATTTGTAAATCTTTGACAACAAAATGAAATTTATGAATTGCATAATCTAAAAGGATACAGGCATCAGGTAGAATGATTCTTTCAGCAGAAGAATGAGAAATATCACGTTCGTGCCATAATGGAATATTTTCTAAGGCTGTTACAGAATACCCTCGAAGAACACGGGCAATGCCACAAACTCTTTCGCTTAAAATGGGATTCTTTTTATGAGGCATAGCAGAAGAACCTTTTTGTCCTTTTTGAAAAGGTTCTGCTACTTCAGCAACTTCACTGCGCTGCAGATGGCGTATTTCGGTTGCAAATTGTTCAAAGGAACTTCCAACTAAAGCCATTGTGGAAACAAAATGGGCGTGGATGTCGCGTTGGACGATCTGGGTGGCAACTGGTGCAGGCATTAATCCTAAATCTTGCAAGGCAAATGCTTCAATTGATGGATTAGAATTGGTGTAATTTCCAACGGCTCCTGACAGTTTGGCCTGACAAATCTCATCTTGTATTGAACGGAGCCGATGAATGTTCTGTTTTGTAATAGAATACCAAAGAGCAAATTTCAGTCCAAAAGAAGTTGGTTCAGCGTGAATTCCGTGGGTTCTACCAATAGTAAGGATCGATTTTGTTTCCAGGGCTTTTTCTTTACAAACATCCGCAAATGATTCCAGATCTTCAATAAGAAGAGATACAGCTTCCTTCATTTGAAGAGCCAATCCTGTATCTAAAATATCAGAGGAGGTAGCTCCCATATGGATAAATCGACCTGATTCACCAACATGTTCTGCAACATCACTAACAAATGCAATAACATCGTGGTGTGTAACGCTTTCGATTTCTTTTATTCGGGGAATGTTAAAAGCAGCTTTGGATAAAATTTCACTTAAATCTTTATCTGGTATTTTTCCTTCAGCGTTCCATGCTTTGCAAATAGATAGCTCTACTTCTAACATTTTTTGGAATTTATTTTCTTCAGACCAGATTGCTTTCATTTTTGGAAGTGAATAACGTTCAATCATCGGATTATGGTCTCCTTTTCGCCAGGACCAACAGACACAATGCTAACAGGGCACCCAACATACGATTCAATAAATTGCACATACTCTTGTGCCTGTGTTGGAAGGTCGTCAAATGAACGACATTCTTTGGTAGATTGTTTCCATCCTGGAAGAATTTTATATTCTAAGTCGGTTTCAGTAAAGGAGGTTGAAAAACCATTTTTATAGGAAATGCATACGGGAATCTCAGAAAAAGAGTCAAGAACATCTAACTTCATGAGTCCGATAGAAGTGATTCCATTAAGTTCAACCGCATATTTCAAAGCAGGTAAATCAAGCCAGCCACATTTTCGGGGTCGTCCAGTAGTAGAACCAAACTCGTGTCCTTCTTCGGCTAGTTTGCGTCCTGCATCGTTGTTTTGATAAGTTGGGAAAGGTCCTTCTCCAACACGAGTAATATATGCTTTTGCAACACCTACTACACGATTAATGTAGGATGGAGGAATCCCTGCTCCCGTAACGGCCCCACCAATGGTTGTAGAGGACGAAGTAACAAATGGATAGGAACCATAGTTAATATCAAGCAAAGTTCCCTGGGCTCCTTCCAGAAGAATTTTTTTATTTTGTCTGCAAGCGTTTCGAAGAATACTCCCAGTATCTGTGATTAACGGAGAAAGCTCTTCAGCATATTGCAGGAAATTATCACAAATTGATTTTTCATCAAGATGTATAGAGGTATTGCTAATCTGATTCAAATATATTTCTTTTTGATGGATCAATTTCTGTAATTCTTTCAAAAAGGTTACAGGTTGTTTCATGACCTCCATGCGAATTCCAGAACGTTTGATTTTATCAGCATAAACAGGACCTATCCCACGTTTAGTAGTGCCAATTTTTTCAATTCTGTTTTCTTCGTGAAGAGTATCCATTAAAACGTGCCATGGAAAAATAATGTGAGCATGCTCACTGATGAATAGTCTTTTGGTTACATTTGGAGTAATTTCGCTGGCCTTTTTAATCTCTGCAATTAATATGGACGGATTAATAACAGTACCATCTCCGATAATACCTTTGGTGGAAGGGTGTAAGATGCCAGAAGGTAAGATATGGAACACAAATGCTTTTCCATTTTGAATAATTGTATGGCCAGCATTATTTCCTCCATTAAATCGAACCACATAGTCGTATCCGTTCGATAATAAATGAACTAACTTTCCTTTCCCTTCGTCGCCCCATTGAAGACCAATAATACCCACAGTATTACTACACATATTCACTCCTTGTTTAAACAAATCACTATAATAGTATATAAAAGGAGGAAACATTATAAAGTAAATTGAAGTGGCTATATTGTTATGATCTGATTTGACAATCTATCTGTTAGGATACAATAGAATTTTGTTAAAGGATGTAAAATTATGTTAGAAAATGTGAACTGGCTTGGAATTATTCTTGCACTTTTATATGGTTTTGCTGTCACTTACTTTGGTGGCATATATTTTTTTCGATCTGTTTCGAAAGCAATTCAAAAAGGAAAAATCAAACCTATGTTTCTATTTTTCTTCTTGGTTGTTGCTGTAATTTTACTCTCTTTACCGGGTTTTTTCCATTTATCCTATTGGCTTACCTCTCTAGTAACATCACTTGTTACTACTTTGGTTATGATACTAATTTTTAAAAAACATACTAAAACCAACGGTAAAGGTTCATGAAAGAATCTTTACAAGAAATAATACAGCACTCGATTCGACCCATTTTTAATATTACTGTTGGAGATGTGTCTATCTGTTTTTCTTCAACGCTGGTAGCTTCTTTTGTGGCTGCATTTCTTTTTCTATCCTTTTTTATTTTTCTAGGGATTGCTGTAAAAAAAGGAAAACCAAAAGGATTTGCTGCTTTAGGTGAAATTATTTTTCTTTCTCTGCGATCGTTTACCAGAAGTATTATGGGGGAAAAAGGAGATTCTTTTATTCCTTTTATTGGGTCCTTGTTTGGATTCATTCTCTTCTCTAACTTGCTTGGATTGTTCTCTCCACTGGGAGGACTGGGATTACACTGGATTGTCAGTCCTAATATCGACTTGAGTGTTACGCTAGCGCTAGCATTCACAGGAATACTATATGTTCATGGGGTGTCAATCGCAAACCGTGGGGTGGGCAAATGGCTCCATCACTTTATCGAACCGTATCCATTTATGCTGCCTATTAACCTTATTGAAGAAGCAGTAAAGCCTATTTCTTTGTCAGTACGTTTGTTTGGTAATTTATTTGGTGAACACGTTGTATATGAAATAGTATTCTATTTAATAAGCTTTGTTGTTCCTGTCATCTTGGTGTTTTTAGGGATGTTTACAGGATTTATCCAGGCTTATGTTTTTTCTTTATTAATTCTAATTTACATCAAAGAAACAATGGGTATCCATACCTAGGAGGTATTCATGGAGAATCCACTTGCCTTTTACTGTATTTCAATTATTTCTGCTGGTATAACCATCGCATTGGCAGTTATTGGTGCTGCTTCTGCACAAGGGAAAGCGGCTGCTTCTGCATTTGAAGCCATGGCCAGACAACCCGAAGCACAAGGTGGTATCAACAGTTCTCTTATTTTGTCTCTTGCTCTTATTGAATCACTGGCTATCTATGCACTGGCAGTATCCTTAATTATTCTTTTTGCCAATCCATTCTTAAGCTATATTACAGTTCTCCCATAGTTTAGGGGTAGGTATATGTTACATTTTGATTGGGTTACATTTCTAGGTGTGATTACTACATTCGGTATTGTCTTTTTTGTGTTTCTTAAATGGTTCTATAAACCTGTGAAATCGGTTATAGATGATCGGGAAAATACTATCAAACAAGCACAAGAGAAGCAAGAAGAAGTATTGCAACAAGAGATTGAGAGTCAAAAGCGATGTCAGAAGAGTATTTCTGAAGCTGAAGAACAGGCTAGAACGATTATTTCAGGAGCCAATGAGTTATCAGAAGAAATTGTCACAAAAGCAAAAGATGAAGCAAGATCGCAAGCGAAAAATATGATTATGGCTGCAGAAGACGAAATTAAAGCTACAATGGAATCGTCTAATAAACATCTTAAGCAACAAGCTTTGAAAATGGCAAAAACAATTTCAAATGGAGTCATATCCTCGGTAGTGAATAATACAATGGATCTTGAATTCATTCTAACTGTAATAAGGGATATTGATCGAACAAAGATTTTGGATAAAACAAATCGGTCTATCACTTTCGAGCAAGCCGTATCAGAAGCACATAAAACAAATTCACCTATTATTGTATACACAGCTCGAGAAGTCCCATGGGAGATAAAAGAGGAACTTCATAAAAAAATCTCTCATATCAAACATTCAACACAAATAATCGAATTTGAAGTAAGTGACAGATTGTCCGGTGGATTAATTATCGATTTTGGTTTCAATGAACTAGATTTTAGTCTAAATGGACAAATCCAATCCATAATTGAACAGTTGAGTTAAGAATGGAACAAAAAAGAAACAGCTTCTTTCAATCAATTGATAGTGAAATAGAAAAAACACTGCGAAACTACCAGTTTAAAGGATTTATTTTTGAGCAGGGGATTATTATTAATATTAGTGCCTCTGTTATGATTGCAAGAGGAATTAGTAATAGTTTTTGTGGAGAAATGATACAAATTAACGAAGATTCCTTGGCTTTTGTGTTTGGATTTATTTCCAACGATAGAGTGCAGTTGATTCTTCTAAAGCAAGGTTCTCCTGTTCACACCGGGGATCCAGTATTTCGAACAGGAAAACCATTACAGATTTCTGTTGGACGAGCTTTGTTGGGTCGAGTGGTAAATCCAATAGGTATTCCTTTGGACGGAAAAGGTGAAGTTCACACTAGTTCCAGCAGAAATGTTGAAAATATTGCTCCTTCCGTTATGGAAAGAAAACCTGTGGATCAACCTCTCCATACAGGTATAAAAGTTGTTGACTCAATGATTCCAATTGGAAAAGGGCAGAGAGAATTAATTGTCGGTGATAGGCAAACTGGGAAGTCGGCTATTCTGATTGATACCATTATTAATCAGAAAAAGACAGATACAATAAATGTATTTGTTGCTATTTCGCAACGAGCTTCAACGGTTGCTTCAATTATTCGAACTTTAACGAATAAAAATGCAATTGACAATACTATATTCATAGTTTCTTTAGCAGAAGATCCATCTTCACTTCGGTATATAGCTCCTTTTGCAGGGGCAGCGGTGGCAGAGTATTTTGCTTCCATGGGGAAAGATGTTCTGGTTTGCTACGATGACCTTTCAAAACATGCTGAAGCATATCGAGAAATTTCTCTATTACTTCATAGACCTCCCTCCAGAGAAGCATACCCAAGTGATATCTTTTATCTTCATTCTCGATTATTGGAACGATCAGGTAGCTTCTGTGAAGAAATTGGGGGTGGAACCATTACGGCTCTCCCAGTTGTTGAAACGCTTGGGGGAGATATTTCGCAGTACATTCCAACAAACTTAATATCTATTACGGATGGACAAATATATCTGGAAAAAGGAATGTTCAATGCTGGATTCCGTCCAGCTATTAACGTGGGTCTTTCCGTTTCACGTGTTGGGAGTTCTGCCCAAACAAAAGCTATGAAGAGTGTATCTTCCGGATTACGCCTTGAATTAAGCCAATATAATGACTTAAAAGCGTTTACTGAATTTGGAACGGAGCTGGACAAAGATACAAAACTCAAATTGAAACGTGGTCGTCAACTGGTTGAGATCATGAAACAAAAGAACTATGAACCACTATCAATAGATAAAGAAATTCTTATTCTGTTTGCTTATAAACAAGAATTGATGAATGATGTTTCGGTAGAAAGAACTGGGGAATACCAGGAGTCTTTGTATCGATTCATGAAAAATCGTTACCCTCGTTTTGTTAGTTTAATCCAAACAAAAAAAGAAATATCACCCAACCTTAAAAAAGCATTAACCAGAGTAATTGAAAAATTTACACAGAGTTTTGTAAAAACAGACAATGAATCCATTTGAGCTAAAACAAAAGATAAAAACAGTACAAAATATTCACCATGTAGTTCACTCTATGGAAACATTGGCAACAATGAGGATCATTCAATTACGAAAACTGGCAGAATTAAGGAAGCACTACCTGAATGATTTGGAAACAATCCTATTTAGTTTTCTGAGTATTGTTCCTCCTCATGTAACACATAATGTTTTGTTAACTCCTACAGAAGCAAAGAAGCCTCTGTTAGTTACTGTCACTTCCGATCGAGGTTTTTGTGGAAATATGAATCAGCAAGTTATGGGATTGTCCAGAGCTCATCTAAAGAAAAAACCCTCTATTGTAATTAGTATCGGAAGGAAAACTGGGAATATGTTCATCAAAGAGGGGTATCCTGTAGTTGCAATGATTTCAAAAACACTTGAAAAAACAGATTTAACCTTTGCACAGGATCTTGCCTCTGACATAGTTCGAGGTTTCTTAAATGAAGAGTACGATGCAGTGTATTTCAGTTATATGGAGTTTAAAAATTTAGTTGTTCAAAAACCTGTTATTAGGCAGGTACTTCCGATTATTGATACAAAAAGTAAAGATATATCTTTACGATATAACTATGAATCCGTTTATCTGTTACCTTCTCCCAAAGAAGTTTTTTCCAGATTGGTTCGGAAGTATATGGATGCGATTATCTATTCACTATTGTTAGATGCAGCTGCTTCCGAGCAGGCGATTCGGATGATAAGTATGAAAAATGCAACAGAGAATGCAGACGAAATGATACAGAGTATGCAAAAAAAGTATCAGAAGATTCGTCAAGAAAAAATAACACGTGAGCTTATAGAGCTCCATGCAAAGTAGTATCCAAGGAGAAAACATGCAACATGACAAATCCATAGCAAAAGATGAGATTATATCCATAGAGGGATCTGTTGTTACCATACGTTTTTTTGATGTTCCTCCTGAAATCTACGATTTACTGGAAGTCGTTGATAATGATGGAAATGTTCTTTTAACGTTGGAGGTTGAAGAAATTACGGGCCAAAATGAGGCCAAGTGTATTGCCATGGGTTCTACCGATATGCTTTCGGTAAGCCTACATGTTCGTAATACTAGTAAACCTATACAAATTCATGTTGGTGACGATTTATTGGGTCGAGTACTCAATGTTTTTGGTCATGCAATTGACGGAGCAGAACCTCTTCCTGATACAAATTTAACTTCCATTATTCCGAAATTTCCAGAATTATACAAAGTAGAGCCTATCACTGAAATCCTTGAAACAGGGATTAAAGTTGTTGATCTTCTGGCTCCTTTCCCCAAGGGGGGTAAAATTGGTTTATTTGGAGGAGCAGGAGTTGGAAAAACCGTTTTCTTAATGGAGTTAATGAATAATATCTCTACTGAACACCAGGGGATTTCAGTATTTGCTGGAGTAGGAGAGCGAACCAGAGAGGGAAATGAGTTAATTAATAGCATGAAAGATAGTGGAGTTATTGACAACACTGTGCTTGTTTTTGGTCAGATGAACGAACCTCCTGGAATACGATTAAGAACTCCATTTACAGCTTTAACCTGTGCTGAGTATTTTAGAGATGTTGAAGAAAAAGATGTATTAGTATTTATTGATAATATTTTTCGATACATTCAGGCTGGTTCCGAGCTTTCTGCATTAATGGGAAGAACTCCTTCAGCAGTAGGATATCAATCAACATTGTCAACTGAAATTGGGATGATTGAAGAACGAATCCAATCGACAATAAAAGGTTCTATTACCTCTATTCAGGCAGTGTACGTTCCTGCAGATGATTACACCGATCCTGCCCCAGCTTCTGTCTTCACACATCTGGATGCTACCATTAGTTTGTCTCGCTCACTTGTTGAACTGGGAATCTACCCAGCAGCCGATCCTCTCGATTCTACCTCAAAAATGTTGGATCCTGACATGGTTGGCCAAAATCATTACCAAGTTGCTCAATCTGTAAAAAGTATTCTGGAGCGATACATGGAATTGAAAGATATTATTTCTATTCTTGGTATGAGTGAATTGTCGGATGAAGATAGAATTACGGTTCACAGAGCCAGGAAAATTCAAAAATTCCTCTCACAACCTTTCTTTGTTGCAGAACAGTATTCCGGAAAACCTGGGCGCTATGTAACTATTCAAGAAACAATTAGTGGATTCAGTCAAATAGTGGCAGGTGAATGTGACGAAATCCCAGAAGATATGTTTTATATGGCAGGTTCTATCGATGAAGTATGGGAACGATATAAAAAATGAAGTTTCGAATTATTCTCCCGGAAGGGAAAAGCTATCACATGATAACGAATTCTGTCATTATCCCTTTGTCAGATGGATTAGCGGGGATAATGAAGGGGCATAGCCCAATGCTTGCTGAATTGGCAGATGGAGTTATTACATTGAAAGATAGCGAGAACAATGATGCAGAAGTACGATACCGGATTCAAAACGGGTTAATTGAAGTACTGGATGACAATATCACTGTTCTCGCCGATAATGTGGAAGTCTTATCGTAGGATTGTTACTGTACTCTTATTGCTTAAACCAGCAGCATTTGCTTCGTCAGTATCAATGTGGAAATCTAAAACGAAGTCTTCTCTTACTCTAACAATAACATTGTTGAAAATTACAGATCGAGGACCTTCTGTTTCAACTGAAACAATTTGTTTGTCTTCTACTTCCCATTGCTTAGCATCGTCTGGACTCATGTGAATATGACGTAGGGGAATAATAACTCCTTGTGGAATGCGTACAAATCCAGCTGGCCCCACTATTAATATGCCAGGAGTATCGGATAAATCACCCGATTGTCGAAGAGGAGTTTTTAACCCAAGCTTAAAGCTATCTGTAAGGGATATTTCAACTTGTGTTTCCTTTCTTTCTGGACCTAGAATTCTCACGTTTTCGATCTGACTTTTTGCTGTTACGAGTTTGACTACTTCATTGCAGGCGAATTGACCTGTCTGAGATAGATCTTTTTTCTCAGTTAGACAGCCGTCTTTTCCAAAAAGAATTTTCAGATCTTTTTCAGAAACGTGAACATGACGATTAGAAATTCCACATGGAATTGCAGTTTTAGACATATTACTCTCCTATCACTGATGTATGATTGTCTTTTGCTAATTGAATATAATGCTTAGCTGATTCCTCTAGTTTCTTAATTTCTTCTTGCGTAAGTGCTCTAGCTACTCTTGCTGGAGAACCCAGTATCAAAGATCCATCGGGGAAGTGTTTTCCTTCTGTGAGAAGGGAACCAGCACCTACTAGGCAATGGTTGCCTACAACAACATCATCTAAAAGAATACTTCCCATACCAATTAAGGTGTGATTACCAATCGTGCAACCGTGTAAAACAACATTGTGCCCAACAGTTACATAATCACCAATTGAAACCGGTCCGTTCTCTTTTACATGAATACTGGTCAGCTCTTGGATATTTGTACCAACTCCAATTGTAATAGGAGCTAAATCGGCTCGTATGACAGATTGATACCAAATACTGCTTAGTGATTTTGAATGTACATCCCCAATAATAGTTGCATCGGGGGCAACAAAACAACTTTCTTCAACAGACGGTCTTTTATTTTTGAAAGGTATTATCATTGTTTACTCCAAATAAATAAATACACCAAGTATTTAACAAATGACGAAAATATGTAAAGCCGATTTGGTAATCATTCGGTTAAAATAACAGAAACTAATGGAATTACTTTTCATAATATGGTTTTTTTGTATAATGAAGTCACATCCCTGCGATGGTTGTTGTGAATGTTGGCTAGGACGCTAAATGAAAAGTTAACCGGTTGCAATGTGCCCGGAGTGGCGCCCTGCGTGAGCATTGGTACCCGAACGGCATGTTAATTCCAATATTTGTATGTGGTGCGGTTAATTAGCCTTCATTTAGACGCCATCACGGGGTTTTTTATTTTGAATGGAGTTTGAGATGTTTCGAGAAGCAATCGTAAAAAAAGAGATTAAAGAAGGTGGATGGGTGCTTTTAATTGATGGAAATACAAAAAGTAACTCGTCTTGCTCTGACAATTGTGCTTCCTGTCATTCAGACTGCAAAAAGAAGGATCTGGTCTATGTTGATGATTTGCAATTTGCAAAACCAGGTGATCGTGTTCAGATTCAAATTGAAAACCAGAAATTTCTCATAGCTACCCTGGTAAGCCTTATTTTCCCCCTTTGCATGATGGTTGTTGGAATTATACTTGGAAAAGACGATCTTTTGTGGCAATTCATTTATGGAACATTGTTCCTTCTTGTAGGCATAGGAATTGCTATTTGGGTAGATAGAAAATTTAAAGCGAAAATTAAAGTTCACCAAATTATTGAAAGGTGCTATGAGAATAATGAAGAAAAATGATCTTTACTCTGGTTTGTTTGTTGGATTTTCAATCGGACTTGTATTTGCAATTTTAACGACTCCTATAGAAGGGGTACTGTGTTCGAATTCAAAAAATAAATCAGTGCAGCAGATTGTTTCCTCTTTTGTTAATATTATTCATTCCACCAACCTATACAAAAAACACAAAGCATTGGAGAACTCTAAAAGGAGCGGATAATGAAGAGAATCGGACTATGCTTAACAGCTTTTGTTATTTTAGTTACGTTATTAGTTCCTTCAGAGGGAATTTATGCGGAACAAACCAGATTAAAATTTACATCTGAAAAAACTCGTTATTCGATTGAAACCGATTCTATTTCAGTAGCAATCCATATCGAAAATGCTGAAGATGTGTTCGGATACTCTTTAAACGTTTCGTATCCTGTTCGACAATTAGAGTTTCTCGAATGTGTTGAAGGGGATTTCTTTGTTAATCAAGGGAAAGAAACTTCATTCCAGCGTAAAGTTTTTGAATCTGGAACCATCTCAATTGGATCAGCAATTCTAGGTAAATCGGAAGGGGTTGGTGGAGACGGCACTTTATTCACACTTACTTTCACTCCTTTGTTGCCAGGAACTGTTCGATTCTCACTTAGCAACATCGTGTTAATGGACAGTAAATTAACGCAGAAGAACTGTGACGGAGAAACATTTGAAATTACTATTTTTGAAGAAAAACACGAACCAATTCTGGCTGTTGACCCAATTGAAGTTGACTTTGGTTCCATAGAATTTGGTCTGGAACCCAAGAAAACAATACGCATCTATAATTCTGGAGAAGCTGAATTATCTGGAACCGTTCATTCTCTTGTTCCCTGGATTACCATCAATCCAAAAAAATTCACCGGAGAAGGAATGATTGAGATTACTGTTGATACAACCTTGCTAAACCCAAACGAAGAACATAAAGGGAACATTGGAATTCAGAGCAATGGAGGAAGTTTGGAAGTGCCAATTATAATATATGTCAACAAAGAAATTGACGAAATGGCACCCTTTTTGAACATTTTAACTCCTGATGATGGATTTCGAACGAATAACGAAAACATATTTTTTCTTTGTGAAACGGAGCCAGGAGCTTATGCTAGCATTAATAAACAAAATATAGCAGTCGATCGAGAAGACGGTGTTTTTTACTATCGCACTTTTCTTGAAGAAGGAAAAAACACTTTCACGGTATCGGTTTGGGATGTCAATAGAAATACTCAATCCAAAACAATCCATATTGAACTGGACACTACCCCTCCTTCCTTACAAATAGATCCTGTTCCAATACAAACTCAAAAAGATTCCATAGTAGTTACAGGAAAAACAGATCCAACTGCAGATTTAACTTTTAATGGAGCGGAAGTACTGGTCAAAAAAGATGGAACATTTAAAGTACAATACAACATTATCCAAAAAATCAATCAGCTAATTTTTACTGCTACCGATGATTTAGGTAATGAAGTTACCAAATATGCAGTTTTCTTTTACAAGCCTGCTTTAGAAAATTTGATTATTCTGACTATAGGGGAAACCATTGGGGTGTTCAATGATCAGGAATTTCCGATGGATGCACCCCCCGAAATTATTAATGGTAGAGTTTTTGTTCCCATTCATGTTATTACCGATATCTATGGGGCAGACATGGAATGGAATTCAGAAACCAAAGAAGTCCATATTTCATTGGTTGGCACACATGTATTTTTAAAAATTGGTGATGTAAATGCACGAATTGAAAAAGATACAACCGGTACTGAAAAAATTGTTCTAGAATCAGCTCCTTATATTTCAAACGGTAGAACAATGGTACCCTTACGTTTTATTTCAGAAGCATTTGGTTCTGTGGTAGAATATGTGTCCGATACAAAACAAATAATGATTAAATTTTGAGGTAATTTGTGAGTAATAAGAATGTAAATAGTGAATTACACACCTTTCCTAAAATAAAAACAAACTATTTAGGAGTTATTTTAGGAACTTTTGTCGATGCCTTTGGGTATGCATTATTTTTAATTCCAAACAAGCTGACACTGGGTGGAATTAACGGTGTTGCAATTATTATTTATTACCTAATTGGAGAGACCCTTTCTGTTGGTGTTATTTATATGATACTAAATATCCCCATTTTTATCTGGTCTTTTTTCCGATTACCAAAAAGAGTTATATTGACTACTTTAATTTCAGTTGTGGCAAATTCTGTTGCTATTGACTTCTTCACCAAATTTGTAGTTCCTTATCTAGGAATTCACCCTGATATGCTAATAGCCATCCTGTACGGAGCTGTTTTATCTGGTTTCGGGATTGGAATGTTATACAGGTCCTATGGATCTCTTGGTGGAACCGACATGTTGGCTCAAATTTTAAAAACCTATACACATGCATCATTCGGACAAATTGTTATAGCATTAGATGGAATTGTTATTTTATCATCAGCTCTTATCTTTAAAGATGCCGACCTTGCACTCTTACCTCTTCTTGGAATCTTTGTTGTGGGTAAAATGATTGATGTTGTGCAGGAAGGACTGTCTTCATCGAAAGCTGCCATGGTAATTACATCAAAGGAAGAAGAAGTAACCAATTATATTATTGAAGACATGGACAGAGGTGTAACCATACTTGATGGCAAAGGTGGCTACACAAAATCTGGGAAAAGAATTCTCATTTGTGCTTTTTCTAAAAGACAGTATTCAACCTTTAAAAAACAAATCCTTACATTTGACCCCAATGCTTTTGTTTTAATTGGAACACTTGATGAAGTTATTGGTGAAGGATTTGAAATGAAAAGAGAAGAGTAGTGAATCCAATACCAATTCTACAAGTGTCGAATGTATCGAAAGTATATGCTAACAATATTCGTGCTTTAGATTCGGTAAGTTTTTCTGTGCAAGAACAAGAATTTGTTTATTTAATGGGACGATCGGGAGCTGGTAAATCTACTTTGTTTAAACTCATTACTAAGCAAGAGGAACCAGATGAAGGGAAAATTTTAATTGAAAATGAATCGCTAGCAAAAATACCTCACCGAAAAAACTATCTTATTCGTCGGAAAATTGGAATTGTCTTTCAGGATTTTAACTTAATTGAATATAAGAATATTTTCGACAATGTTGCATTTCCGTTGGAGATAAAAAAACACTCTGCAAAATATATAAATAAGCAAGTGCAAATGGTGCTGAAGATTGTAGGTTTAGATCATAGACAAAAAAGTATGCCCGAAACACTTTCAGGCGGAGAACAACAGCGTGTAGCGATAGCTAGAGCGATTGTTACAAAACCAGGAATATTATTGGCAGATGAACCAACGGGTAATCTAGATTTCAAAACATCCGAAGAAATTATGGAATTATTTACACAAATCAATCAGATGGGAACTAGTATTTTAATGGCAACGCACGACCTAGATATTGTAGCGGGTACAGGAAGAAAAATTGTCATGCTAGATCATGGGCAGAAAACAGGAGAAAGTTTTGGCTAGTTCTTACAGAGAAACTAAACAGGTTTTTTCAAGAAATCCAGGTAGTTATACAATTGCTACCATTAGTTGCTTTATTTCTCTGTTCTGTATTGGTGTTGTATCTGTATTTGGGTTCTTTGTTTACCAGGGAGCACAAGCGGTTGGAACTCGGTTTCTTAACATTACGGTTTTTTTGGAACGATCTGCCACTCAAAATGAAATTAATCAAACCATTCAGTCGATTGAAAGTGTAAAGGGCGTAAAAAAGGTAACGTATGTGTCTCCCGAAGAAGCCCTTGAAATTTTAAAAGAAGAGTATCCTGATATGGATACAAGCCACAACCCCCTTCCTTCTTCTTTGCGAGTGGAACCAAAACGCGCTGAAAGTGTATCGCCTATTGTTCAATTTATCGAAAAACTTCCTACTGTGGATGCGATAGAAGATACATCAGAACATGCCGACGCGTATAGCAACATTGTTCGAATTATGCTCATTTTAGGAGTAGCATTATTAGTTATTTTCCTGTTAGCTTTTGTATTTTCTGTTTCCTCCTCTATTGGTATTTCTGTTTTTTCATTCCGAAAAGAAATCAATATTATGCAGCTTATTGGTGCTAGTCCCGGTTTTGTACGTGCACCATTTTTGTTGATATCTATCTTAAGCGGTCTTATAGGAGGGGTATGTGCCTCTTTTGTAATGGTACCCGTAGTTAGTTATGTGTATCAATTTTACCAGTCATTTCTGTTTTTCTCTCCCATTCAGATAGACACTGGCACAATTGCTCTTCAGTTGGGAGTTGTGTTACTTATTCTTGGATTGTTTATCTCATTTTTCAGTGCAATGTTTTCAGTGAATAGGTATGTGAAATGAAAAAAATAGTTGTTTTATTCTGCATTCTTTTCTGTTTCGGTAGTTTTTTCCTGCAACCTATTCGTGTGTATTCCGAGCCAACATTACAGGAAAAAATAGACAAGTTGGAACGGGAGAAAAAAGAACAGGAAGCAATTCAGGAAGAACTTAAAAGAACAGAGCAACAACAAAAAGCATTGATTGCACAATACAAAGAACAGAAAGTTGGAATCACCGAGGAGCTTACTCGCATTGAAAAAGAAGTTTCCAACTTGCAGTTTGAAATTGATCAAATGTTAGTGAAGCAGTCTGATATGAAAAATGCATACATTTTTACTGAACAGGATATTTGCCTTTTGCAGGAATCAATCCAATTAAAAGAAGCCCAGATGGATTCGCTTATTAATGCTTTGTACAAAGATTATTGTTCTCGCTATGTTAAATACCTGTTTACCTCTAGCAACATTAATGAAATTTTGGATAAAGGTGTCTATTTGAAGTATTTGTATGAAACCGACAAAAACTTCTTTGAAGAATTAAAAGAAGAAAAGGCCTTGATTGCTGAGAAGAAAGAACAATCGGTGGAAGAACAAATTGCCGATAAAGATATACAAATGAAGCTTGAAAAAAAACAAAAGGATCTGGAAAATTTACGATCACAGAAAGACCAGGAAATTAGAAATATCTCTCACCTTTCATCTGAAAGTGAACAGATTGTTGAAAAAAGTGTACGAGCATACGAACAATCAGAAGCGGAAGTACAGAGGATTATCAAAGAACAAATCAAATTAGAGAATCAGAAACGATTTAAAAAAACCGACATGGGAACCCTTATTTGGCCCATTGATGGACCTGTCAGCTCAGAGTTTGGGATGCGAATGCACCCAATTTTTGGAGTGTACAGAATGCACACTGGGATTGATATAGACCAGGGGTATGGATATCCGATAAAATCTGTGGAAGAGGGTTGGGTTGTATTTTCCGGTTGGTTAACTGGGTATGGAAACTGCGTGATGATTCAGCACACAGCAAAACATACTTCTTTGTATGCTCATATGAACAAGCGATTTGTTTCCAAAGATCAACATGTAGAACAGGGACACGTTATAGGTGAGGTTGGTTCTACTGGATGGTCTACGGGTCCTCATCTACATTTTGAAATACGAGTAAATGGAGACTATGTAAACCCTCGAGACTATCTTCCATAGTTACTTTTTTTTCTTGTAATTCTTTGCTCGTTCTCTATCATCAAACTGCAATTTTCAATAATAGGTGAATTATGAACAACAATAACAGACTATGGATTTCAATTACTATTTGTGTTTTGGTGGCAATAACTAGTTTTGCTGGTGGGTATTGGATAGCAACAAAGCAATTAAGTTTAGCCAGTTATCCTGCTTCTCAATTTGCCATGCACACCATACAAACACTTTTTGTGGATCCATTGCAAGATGAAACCCTAGCAAAGGGAATTGTATATGGAACAGGAGATCCCTATTCGGTGTATTTAACAGAAGAAGAGCACCAGTCTTTTTCAACACAAATTGCAGACCACTATGTGGGCATTGGTGTTGTCATCAATTATGATCTGGAGATTAATAGAGTATTCCCAAATTCACCTGCAATAGAAGCAGGTGTAAAAGCGGGTGATTACATCATGGAGGTAAACGGGGAAGATATGACCGGTAAAGACTCCACCTATGCATCGCAAAAAATAAAAGGACCAGAAGGAACTACTGTAGATATTGTGTTTCAGTCTCCCGGGGAAGAAGCACGAATGTATACCCTAAACAGACGCGAAGTAAAAATCCAAACGGTTTTACATAAAATGCTTCCAAACAATATTGCCTACATCCAAATTCTATCTTTCAATTTTGGAACAGCTGATGAATTTGAAGCTGCTTTGCAAATGGTAATGAAGAGCAATCCCTCCAGTCTTATTCTTGACCTTCGGAATAATGGTGGCGGAGTGCTGGAAGAAACACAAAGAATTGCTGAGTACTTCTTACCCAATGATTCTATATTATTCTGGACAATAGGAAGAAATCGAAAAGCAAAAGAAAGAGAGATGGGGGCAACCCGTTTACTACCTATTCCATTTACAGTTCTTGTAAATGAGTATTCTGCTTCTGCCTCAGAAGTTCTTTCGGGTGCTATACAAGATTATCAGACAGGCACATTAATTGGAGAAAGAACGTATGGAAAAGCTTCTATACAAAGAATTGTTTCAGTTCCTGTTACGAATGGAGCAATTAAAATTACGGTTGAAAAATATTTAACCCCCAATAAAAGAAATATTATGAATGAAGGTATCGAACCCGATTTTGTTGTTGAAAATGACCAGATGCCTTCTGATAGCACAGATGATCCAGTGATGAAATATGCCATTGAGTTTTTAACAAATCAGTAAGGAGACATAATTTCATGAAGTTTTATTGCGAAAAGCCGTATCAAAAAACAATCGAAACCCTAGAGCAGTCTATAGGAACGAATGTAAATAGTGGACTATCGCACGAGGAGGCAAAAACACGTCAGGATGTTTGTGGTCCTAATACTATTGTTTCTGCCAGAAAAACAACTCCATGGAAAATTCTTATTAGTCAGTTCAACAGTTTGTTAATTTATATTCTTATTTTTGCTTCCATCTTGTCCTTTTTTATGCAGGATACAACAGAAGCAGTAGCTATCCTAGTAGTAATTTTTCTGAATGCAATTTTGGGTTTTTTCCAGGAGTATCGTGCAGATGCTTCTGTGAAGGCAATACAATCATTAGTGAATCCAACTTGTCTTGTGCTTCGTGGAGGAGAACGAGTTACAGTTCCAAATGAAGAGTTGGTTCCAGGAGACATCGTTCTTTTAGAAAGTGGGAACAAAATTCCTGCTGACTTAAGAATTACACAGGCAACAAATGGGTTTAAAGTAGATGAATCTATGTTAACGGGTGAATCAGTATCCGTTCTTAAGAATCAAAATCTTCTAACAGAAACCATCTCAAATCCCGGAGATATAAAGAACTTATGCTATATGGGAACGCTGGTAACCGATGGAAAAGCCAAAGGAATGGTTATTGCTACGGGTGGAAGAACAGAGCTTGGTAAAATAGCAACTTTAACCGAAGACGTAAAAGAAGAAAAAACTCCTTTAGAAAAGAAAATGGATGTTTTCTCCAAAAATTTAACCATAATTCTTGGAGCGATCTGTGCTATTGTGTTTGCTTTGAATTTATTGCGAGGGGAAACCATTCACGAAACACTCCTATTTGCAATTGCTTTAGCGGTGGCTGCTATTCCTGAGAGTTTGCCTGCAGTTACAACTATTGTGTTATCTAACGGTGTTTCGAGAATGAGCAAACACAATGCAATTGTAAAAAAACTTGCATCTGTAGAAACACTTGGATCGACTACTGTAATCTGTACTGATAAAACTGGTACATTGACAGAAAATAATATGCGACCCATTAAGATTGTTGTGAACCAAAAAGAACAAGATATTCCAAAATTAATTTCAGATTCACCCGATGTAAGATTTATGCAGGAAGCATTTTATTTTGCAAACGATGCAGTTATCCGGAAAGATTCTACTACCGGTGACCCAACAGATGTAGCTCTTCTAGAGATAGGATTAGCCCTTAATGATCAGTATGAATCTATTCGATTTGATAGGGTGGAGGAAATTCCATTTGATTCTAATCGAAAAATGATGAGTGTTGCTGTAAAAAAAGAGAATAAAACAGTTTTCTATACAAA
>CAYRBR010000002.1:0-75528 GCA_964422555.1 uncultured Caldisericota bacterium
GCCACCATCATAAAGATGCATCTGCCCTACTAATACCTTTCATTGATATACATTCTGAGTTTTACTTTACAAATATACCTGAAATTCATTCGTACCCCCTCCCTGAATTAGCTTCAATTGCACAGCAACTTCAATTTGAAGGGTCCATACATTGCTTTTCTTCAGAAGAAACAAACACTATCATCAATTCAATTAATCATCCTCTAGTGTTAGTCACAGGTTCTTTAATGGTTTCTACCGATCTCTGTTTATTAAAAATAAAGAGGTGTAAAATGCTTAAAGATTTGGCAATATACTTACCTTATATAGAAATGGGCGTTGTCCTTTTTTCTATTCTACTGACAGTTTGGGTTATTTTCGATTCACTAAAACGCTATCGAAATAAATGGATTATACCTGTTATTACCCTTTCTGTTTCTTTTTTGCCTTTCTTTATTAGTACTTTGATCAACAAAAGTAACATTTACTTTCTTCTTTCTTCCATTTTTATCTGGATTGTGTACCTCGTAATAAGACCCGAATACTCTGTTGAAGAAACAAAGTTAATTGAAAATGAGAATCGTATTCGGGAACTAACAAAAAAATACTATGAATACGAACTTCGCAAATCAGGAACAATATGTCCTGTTTGCGGGCTCCCAATTGAAAAAGACTTTGTAATTTGTCCAAACTGCTTCACACGATTACAAAATAAATGCCAATCATGTGGAAAGCTTGTTAATGTTAGTTGGACGGTATGTCCTTATTGTGAAAATAAACTAATCATAAAGGATGTAAAACATGAAAATTAGAACGTTTCATCCTGGTGGTATGCATATTCCTGACCATAAAGAACTTACTAAAGATCTCCCAATTGTTAAGATGACTGCATCGAAAGATCTTGTTTATCCTCTATCACAACACATTGGTGTGCCATCAGAAGCTATTGTAAAAAAAGATGATGTCGTAAAAATGGGACAATTGATTGCTAAATCGCAAGGAAATTTTTCTACAAATATCCACTCATCTGTCTCGGGTGTCGTAAAAGACATTAAAGATTATCCACATCCAATACAAGGATTGGCCCCAGCGATACATATTGAAAATGATTTTAACTACACTGTTTTAGAGACAATCAAGCCTTTTGATTTAACCAACAGCACAAAAGATGAACTTTTACAGCATATTCAAAATTCTGGTATTGTTGGTATGGGTGGAGCTACTTTCCCAACACACATGAAATTACAACCCCCGCCTGAAGCAAATGTAGATGTACTTATCATAAACGGGGCAGAATGTGAACCATATTTAACATGCGACCATCGCATTATGCTTGAAAGAGTTTCCCTTATTTTAGATGGAATAGAAATTCTCCAAAAATATTTTTCTTTTAAAAAAATCTACATCGGCATTGAAGTAAATAAATTAAATGCAATTCATTTGCTTGAAGATTCCATTTCTAATCTTCAGTCGAATCTTCCGGTTGAAGTAATCCCCTTGCAAAAAAAATATCCACAAGGAGCAGAGAAAAACCTTATCGAAGCGATTACAAAACGGGTAGTTCCTATTAGTAAACTACCTTTTTCTGTTGGATGTATTGTTCAAAACGTTGCTACAATTGCGGAGATTTCATCTGCTGTTAGGACCGGGGTGCCTCTCACTAAACGTGTTCTAACAGCTACAGGTGATTGCTTAAAAGATCCCAAGAATCTTGAAGTACCCATTGGAACCCTGTTATCCGATATTGTTGATTTTTGTGGTGGATTTATAAAAGAACCCAAAGAACTAATATTTGGTGGTCCAATGATGGGTATTAATCAACGCTCTCAAGATGTTCCTGTGTTGAAAGGTACATCGGGTATTATATTTTTACAGAAGCTTGAAGATTTAAATGAAACTTCATGTATACGTTGTGGTCGTTGTGTTACAAATTGCCCTATGGGTCTTATGCCATATCGTTTTGTTGAACTAACCATGCATAAAAAATATCTTGACACAAATGATTATTTTGTTTCTTCCTGCATTGAATGTGGTCTTTGTACTTATAACTGCCCTGCTCGAATCCCTATTTTAAATTATATTCGATTAAGCAAGAATGAAATCAAACATGCAAGGAGACATTCATGAACCGATATGTTATAACTGCATCACCGCATATCCGAAATAAGGCAAATACTGCTTTTCTAATGAATACTGTTTCAATATCTCTCATCCCAGCTTCTATAGGTGGTTTTGTTATTTTTGGCTGGAAAAATACTATTCCACTAGTATTGATATCGATCATTTCTGCAGTTCTTACAGAAGGTATTCTACAAAAACTACTAAAAAAGCCTCTTACGTGGTTTGATGGGAGCGCTGCATTAACAGGATTCTTGCTAGCTCTTTGTTGCCCTCCTGCAATTCCATTATGGTTGCCTGCCATTGGAAGTGTTTTCGCTATTTTTTCAAAGCAAGTATTTGGTGGTTTAGGACAAAATCCGTTCAATCCTGCTCTTATCGGCAGAGCTTTTATGGTTTTGTCTTTTCCTGTTTATATGACTTCATGGCTTAAACCATTTGAAATGGTTACTAGCTCAACTCCATTAGCTGTTTATGCCGAAAACGGAGGGATGCAAGCAGTGTTGGAACTATTTCACAATTCTTCTCCTGCTATGTACAAAGCTCTCTTTTTAGGGCTTCGTGGAGGCTGCATAGGAGAAGTTTTTATTCCTGGATTACTAATTGGTCTTTCGATTCTATTGTTAACTAAAACAATCAACTGGTATATTCCTGTTACGTACGTAGGAACAGTGTTCTTATTATCTTGGTTACTAGGAATGGATCCTCTCTTTTCGATTCTTTCGGGTGGCGTGCTATTTGGAGCGTTCTTTATGGCAACAGACTACGTAACATCTCCCATGTTGCCTGTTTCTAAACTAATATATGGCTTTGGATGTGGATTTATCAATGTCATTATTCGATTTTTCGCAAACATGCCTGAAGGTACAACATTTGCTATTTTGTTAATGAATATCGTGACTCCAATTCTCGACAAGAGGATTAAAAAACCTGTTGGATACCAAGGAGCTGTGAATGAATAACAATAAACCATTGAAACAAATAGTAACCCTTGGCATTATTCTTTCTACTTACTGCATTGTTGCTGCAATTGCCCTTAGTGTTACGTACTCTGTTACACTTCCTGCAATAATATTGCAGGAAAAAAAGGCAACCGAGAATAGTATGAAACTTGTCTACCCAAGTGCTAATTCTTTCATATTGATAGAATCTGAAGAAGGAGATCCGATTTTAGAGGATACTGAAATAAATCCTGGGATTATTATTGATTCTCTATATCAAGCCCTAGATGAAAATGGTGCAATACTAGGTACGATAGTAAAGGGTTCAAGTCAAGGGTATGGCGGACCAATCAATTATGTCTTTGGAATAAATCCTAATCAGACAATTCAAATGGTAACTATTATCGATCAATGTGAAACTCCTGGCTTAGGGGCAAATGTTTGTTGTGCAGTTTTTTTAAATCAATTCACCGATAAACCGATATCCGATAATTTTATTGTCAAAAAAGACATAAAACCCATAACTGCTTCTACAATTACATCAAAAGCTTTGACCAACGGTATTAAAGAAACTTCTGACTTTATTGTCGAAAATTATCAGGAGATAACCAATGAAGAATAATCGATGGAAACTTTTGACCAAAGGTTTTTTTACTGAGAATCCTGTTTTTGTATTAATGCTAGGTCTTTGCTCAGTATTGGCTGTTTCAGTAAATGTAGTTAATGCTCTTGGTATGACCTTAGCATTCTCATTTGTTTTAATTCTCTCCGAAATAACAATTTCCTTGCTTCGCAAATGGATTCCAAAAACTCTTCGTATTCCAATTTTTATTGTTGTTATTGCTAGTTTTGTAACAATTCTTCAATTCTTTCTTCAAGCATATCTTCCTGCTTTGAATAAATCCTTAGGTATCTTCATACCCTTGATTGTAGTAAATTGTATCATTATCGGAAGAATCGAATCCTTTGCTTCAAAAAATACTGTTATCTCCTCCATTTTAGATGGATTAGGCATTAGCATTGGATATGGTATAGCTATTGTTTGTATCGCAATCGTTAGAGAAATACTAGGAAACGGTACTTTGCTTGGGTACCCACTTTTTGGTGGTTCTTTCCAACCTGCTCTAATGTTCATTCTACCACCTGGTGCCTTTTTAGTAATTGGTATCGAAATAGGTATTTTAAACAGTATCTCCAAGAAATTATCTAAAAAAGGAGGTAGATAGTTATGTCACTGATAAACATTTTGATTCAAACTGTTTTTTCTCAGAAGTTCATATTTATGCGCTTTCTCGGACTTTGTCCCTTTTTTGGATTAACTAATGACATGGAATCTTCTATTGGTATGGGTGGTGCTGTCACTTTTGTTACTGTTATGGCATCCGTAGTGAGTTATTTTGTTTACTACTTTGTGTTAGTTCCATTTGGAGTTGAATATTTACAGACTATCGCTTTCATCCTTACAATTGCAGTTTTCGTACAATTAGTAGAAATATACTTAAAAAAGATGATTCCAAATCTTTATAAAGTAATGGGGATATATCTTCCCTTGATTACTACAAACTGTATGATTTTAGGAGTAACAATTCTAAACATTCAAAATTCTTATAGTTTGATTGAAACAATTGTTTTTTCTTTTGGCTCATCTCTAGGTTTCACACTGGCAATGATATTAATGACCTCAATAAGAAATCGTATGAAGGATTCAAACATTCCTGATTTCTTTAAAGGAGCTCCAGCTGTTTTCATCGCTGCCTCTTTTATTGCTATTGCTTTTATGGGATTGCAAGGATTAGGTGGGTGATATGTCTTTACAAATTATTATATATTCTAGTCTAATACTACTTGGTCTTGGTCTTTTATTCGGCTGGATGCTGGGTGTTTTCTCTAACGTTTTTTATGTAAAAGAAAATCCTCTTATTGAAAAGATTAAAGATGCGCTTCCACAAGCTAATTGCGGAGCCTGTGGCTATTCAGGTTGTGCTTCTTTTGCGGAAGCAGTAGCAAGTGGGAAAGCACCAATTAATGGTTGTGTAGCCGGTGGACAAGAGACAATTGATAGCATCGCTACCATAATGGGCATTTCTGCTTCGAATAATGCAAAACGCTACGTAGCAGTTGTACTCTGCAAAGGTGGAAAAGATGAATCAATAAAAAATGCCACAGCCATGGGAGCAAGTAGTTGTAGAATGGCGCATGAGCTAAGATTATATGACAGAGTTTGTCGTTTTGGTTGTTTAGGACACGGTGATTGCGAAGATGCATGTCCATTTGGAGCTATTTCAATGGGAAAGAATGGTTTACCAAAAATTGACACAACCATTTGTACAGGTTGTGGTATCTGTGTTGATACATGCCCTAGAAACATCATTAAATTGTTTCACGATACGAAACGTGTCCTTGCTCTGTGTAGTAACAATGAAAAGGGTTCATTTGTGCGCAAAGCATGTAAAGTCGGATGTATATCTTGTGGTCTTTGTATAAAAAAATGTCCTCAAAAGGCAATTGTTTTTAAAGACAATTTACCTGTTATAGATATTGAAAAATGCAATCTTTGTGGTATTTGTGTTACTGTGTGTCCAGTTAATGCATTATCTTTGAGAAAAGCACTTACGGAGAAAGATGAGTAAAAATCATAAACAAACAACTGTTAGTATTGGTCTATTTTTTGTGTTCTTATTTGGTTCCGTTTTTTCATACCTTCATTTAGCTTACAGTGCAGAACTTAATTACCTTTCTTTACGTAATGAAAGTGGTTACAACTATACTCTGGGACAATGTTCTATACGGCTGAAAGATCCTCCAAATGGAAGTTATATCTTAAAAAAAGAAGGGGACGAACAAGACACAATACTAAGTTGTATTTTATCCACTCCTAAAACAAACATGATACTTTTATCTTCTTCATTTAAACCAAATGAAGAAAAAATATATCGAATAAAAGAAACAAAACAAGGTGATTTTAACTCTATTCCTATCAGTACTTCACCCGGGACTCTTTATCACTTCGTTAACTATGATAAAGCACATATAATTTCATGTGAACCAAACAACAAGATTGATGTTTTAAATAACGAAAGTAAAGTTCTGGAATCTTTCACGCTTGAAAAAGGAAAAGATAACGTTTTCCATTCTCCCACTCCAACGAATATTGTTATCAAATCAGAAAAACCAATTTATGTTTTTGAAAGCTCACTTTCCTCTGATCCGTTATCACAAAAAGAATCCGGTGACAGCGATACTACAACTCTTTATGGAACACACCTTTTCTTCTACAATCCAGGTCATATTTGGGTATCGGCATATTATCCTAACACAAAGGTTAAAATACTTGATCAAAACCAGATCCCTGTCCATAATTTTACTATTAATCCTGAAAATGGATTGTTTTTGAATGATTTAGAAATTGGATCATACTCTCTTGTCTCGTCCTCTCCCATAACACTCCAGACTGGTTTTCTAGACAATGAAAATTATTCTTATATTTTTGGTGAAATTAACAATGTGAATGGTTTTTCTTTTGGAGATCTTCTTTTCTATTCACCCTATAAAGATGTTAAGATAAACCTAGAATATAATGATTTAAAAAAAACTGTTTCGCTTTCTGAACCTGGCTCTAGTTCAATTGTATCAACAATTGATAGCTTTAGTCCATCGAAACCTGAATATGTATATTTCTCAGCATCCTCTGACTTACCCTTTTATGTACTTTCTTTCTCTTCGGGTAATAATTTCGGAGGTGAGTTTTCTCCTGGTTCACATGGATCTTTCTATGATGTAGATTTTACAATGATATCATCTAGGGTGGCAAAGGAGTTTTCTAAAGATCAGAAAAATTTATTAGAAATTTATGCAAATGAACCGTTTACATCAATCAACTTAAATACCGATTCTACAGAAAATAATCAAACGATATCCTTAAGCAAATTTTCATTTTACGATTATCTATCAGCAGAACCACTTTCAAAAATTAGTGTTTCTTCTGATACTTTAATCTCTTGCCTTCAATTGCACAACTATACATCGAAGGGATTGTTTTACTACGTTCCCCCTATTTCTACGACCATTTCTTATAGTTTTCATGAAACACCTTCTTCTAATGGGGGTTTATTCACAAATAACGACAAAACACCGAATTCTTTATCTTTGTTGATGGATCATTCAAGGTGGATTACATTTTTTCAACAAATACTAAATCCCTCTTTACTACCCTTTACCGTTTTTTTTGGTGGTTTTTTACTTTTATTTCTCTTTCTGCTTCTATGGATTTCTTTCAAAAAAATTACCATTGAAAAAAACAATCCTGTAGAAAAAGAAGGTCAGTCTGCAAACAAAAATAATAGTTTTGTCCCTGACAGTAGTGATTCCGCTGTACTATCTGTTAAAAAAACTAATTCTATTACCACTGCTCCTTCTGTTACACAGTCCCAAAAAACGAGCCAATCTACAGATAGTTTCAAAAAGCAAACAAATTCCTTGGAAGATTCTGCTACAGAAAGAAAGGAACACGCTGAAAAAAAGAAAATTCACATTGCTCCAGAACATACTCCTGTTTGGATGAAAAATAGCAAAGAAACTCCTGTTTCCGAAGAAGATCATGATGCATCTGAATCTACTTCTAATGAAAAGAAATCTACAACCATTGAATCTTCTCATCAGGGTAATAACATTCGTAAATCCCTACGTATTCATACCCCCTCTCTTGACAAAAGTTCTGATTTAACAAACTTACCTACTTTAAATACAGACCAAGATGCTATATTTTCAAGCATTAAAAACCTGAAGAAAAAAAAGAAGAAAGACAGCATTAAGCCTATAAAAGCAAATGAACCACATGATGTAAACGTTAGTAAAGTCGCTAAGGGTAATGATCTTTCCTCATCCGAAAATAGCAAACAGACTGAAAAAACAAGAATAAAAGATGCCTACAGGGATTCATATACATTTGATGAAAAATAAGTAAAACAAGTTTATTCTTCATTTGATGCCAACTTAGTAAGCAAGGTGTATTCTTGTGATCAAAAAAGTAAAAGCCCTAACTTTAGTAACCCTCTTTATCAATCCCTCATTGTCCTTGATCCTGGATCAGCAAATCGGCTTTATATTGAAGGTTTCCTAAATAAGTTTAAAAAAGCTTTTATTGCTTCTTCTTCCTCTAAAAAACTAGCTCCCGAGATTAGCTCACATTTAGTACCTGTAAAACTAAACATGAACGATAAAGCCAAAGCCATTACTATGAAAGATTCCTGCAATACATTTGAAGAAGCTGGCCTTGCGTTTATTGTGTGTAAAAAGAAACACTGTAAGTACTATATTTCTTCCTATCAACTACCAAAGAAGATAATGGGTATTGAAATTCTTTCAGTTCATGAAATTGTAAAGTCACTTGAAAAATGATATGAAAAAAAAGGATTCCTTTTTTTCTTCCGTAATTTTTCTTTTAGTTTTGTCCTTTTTTTTTCTATCATGCAGAAATACTCCCTTAAATCAAAAAATTAAATGGCACTCTAAAACTCTTTTTTATATGGATACTTTTCTTACAATTCAGATACCTTCGGAGTCTGATTCTGATACCCTTCTTCTGTCAGTTCAAACAATACTAGATGACATAGATAAGAAATTAAACGCATATTCCATTGGTTCTGATGTATATAGAATCAATCAAAATGCTGGGTACACACCGATTACCGTAAGTGACGAAACTATTTTTGTTCTTAAGAAATGTATTGATTTTTCGGACGATAGTAAGGGTTTATTCGACATTACATTCCTTCCAATACAGGATTTGTATGGTTTCTCTGACAAAGAGTATCGTATACCCTCTGAATTAATCCTTACTGAGACATTGAAGCTTGTTGATTATAAAAATATTATTATTAATGAAGAACATTCAACCGTACTCCTTGCAGAAAAGCAGATGAGAATAAATCTCTCTGGCATAATTAAAGGCTATTCGCTTGATAAAATTACAGATTTTCTTCAATCATCATCTGTAGAGTATTATAAGATTGACTTTGGAGGAAACTTAGCTTTATCCTTACCTGATTCAATCCCTGTAGGGATTGAAAGCCATGAAAATAGTATCCAGAACACTATCATGATGAAGCAGGGCTTTATATCTACCTCATCCGGTTCTCATCAGTCATTCATAAAAGGTGAACAGCTTTACACACATATAGTTAATCCAACCACAGGCTCTGCTAAACCTTGTGTCTTATCTGCTACCGTTAAAACTTGGAGTGGCATGGAATCTGATTTTCTTTCAACCTACTTTTTTTTAGCAGGTTCCAACCCTAGTCCCTTAATCATAAAAAAATACCTTCCTCAAGCCTCTGTTTATATCTATGATCTTGATGGCCATTTCAGTACTTATGCAGAAAATTACAATCCGTAACTTAACAACTTTTTCATTGTTACTAACCATCGGTATCATTCTTCACTTTGTGGAGTTTTATATTTCCATTCCGATTGGTGGGTTTGTTTTGAAGCCAGGTGTTTCGAACATTGTTATCCTTATTTGTCTATATTATTTTGGAATCAAAGAAACAATTTTACTTGCAGTTTCAAGAATTCTCTTATCTGCTCTTTTCGAACCATCCATTAATAGTATGACTATCGCGATAAGTTTTGGGGGAGTTGTTTTAAGTCTTACCGCAATTATTCTGCTTTTTTGTTATAGTCGTTTTAATATCAAAATTATTAGTGTTATTGGAGCTATTCTGCACAATATCGGTCAACTTATTGTCGTACTATTTTTTATTCCTTGCAATTATTTATTATACTATTTACCATTAATAGTTGTTTCTGGTTTTTTTGGAGGCTATATTACTGGCTGGATAGCAGAAGTGTCTTTGCAAAAGATAGATTCTATTAATACTTAGCAAGATGAAATGGAGTAGAGTATGAATTTTGGTCATTTTGGAAAAGATATTGCAATCGATCTTGGAACCGCTAACACACTTGTTTATATTGCTGGACAAGGGATAATGCTCAGAGAGCCTTCTATAGTTGCAGTACGTCGTGAAAATGGGGAAATTATTGCAATTGGTAACGAAGCAAAACGTATGGCGGGTCGTGTTCCAGAGGCAATACAGATAATTCGTCCCTTGAAAGATGGGGTAATTGCAAATTTTGAGGTAACTCAAAAACTTATAGAATACTTAATACAAAAAGTAGGAGCAAGAAAAGGTTTTTTTGGGTTTATTAAGCCTCGATTAGTTATCGGAATCCCCTCTGGTATCACTGAAGTTGAAATGCGAGCAGTAGTTGAAGCAGGATATCAAGCAGGAGCTCGTTATGTTGGTTTAGTTCAAGAACCTATGGCAGCTTCTTTTGGAGCAAACCTTCCTGTAAGTGAACCTACAGGCAATATGATTGTTGACATTGGTGGAGGCACATGCGAGGTAGCCGTTGTTTCATTAAATGGAATCGTCGCTAAAAATTCAATACGAATTGCCGGTGATGAAATGAATGAGGCAATTCTTCAATACCTTAAAAGACAGTACAACCTGCTTGTTGGAATTTATACTGCTGAAGAAATAAAAATTGAAATTGGAACTGCATATCCTAGTGATCAGGTAACAACAGCCGAAATTAAAGGAAGAGATCTCATTACGGGTCTTCCTCGAACTGTAACAATAACCTCAGAAGAGACGCGTATCGCATTAAATGACGTCTTGATTAGTATTATGGAAGCAGTTAAAGCAACTCTTGAAAATACACCTCCAGACCTTGGAGCTGATATTATTGACAGAGGTATATTTCTTGCAGGTGGAGGTTCCTTAATTCGTGGAATGGCCAGATATATTTCAGAAGGTACTGGCATTCTAGTATCAAATGCTGAAAACCCTGTTCTTTGTGTAGCGCTAGGTGCAGGTAAAATAGTTGAAAACCTTGAAAAACTTATGCCACTTTTATTGAAGGTGAAGTATTATAAATAAATGTCTATAAAAAAAAGAGGCTTTTTGTGGCTTGTTATCTCCCTAGTCTTCTTTTTAGCTATTTCTTTTTATTGGAGCTTTAGTGATTCATCTTTTTCAATTGCATCCCAAGGATTTGTTAGAAATACTATAAGCCCCGTAGGAAAAATGTTCTCGTCATTTGGTTCTTCGATACATAATTTGCTTGCAAATCTACAATCCTACCCAAGTTTAGTCGAAAACAACCAAAGACTTTTGATTGAGAATGAATCATTAAAGAATGAAATTAAGATACGTGACCAAATTCAGTTTGACAATGAAAGATTTTCAATGTTACTAGGAATAGTGCAGGATAATCCTAACACATATATCCCTGCATCTATCATTTATCGAACCCCAGACTCTACTATGAATTTTATAATCAACAGGGGTTCAAATTCGAATGTTAAAGATGGATTGGCTGTGGTTTCCCCAGTTTACAAGAACAGTTCACTATCACATTTCCAACTCCTTGGTAAAACGATAGATGTTTCAAAACTCGACTCTCCAGTTTTATCACTCTATGATGAAAACTCAAATGTCAGTATCCGTAATCTCCGCAATAATGTAAATGGAACTGTATCCTTCAATTCAAAAAACAACACTCTGTATGTAAAATTCTACAAAAAAGAAGATTATCAGCTCAATGATATTTTAGTTGTTAGTTCTTTTTCTTCATTGCCAAATGATTTACTGGTGGGATCTATTGTAGAAATTCAGCCGACTGAATCAATACATTACCTAGCGATCGTTAAACCTGTCAAAGATTTTTCAAAGATTACAGAGGTTCTTGTTATTCAATGATCTACATAATTATTGTATTCCTTCAAGTTTTCATTGTATGCCTTGATTTGTTTTTTTTTCCAAGTTTACTTCATTCCAGAACACCAATCGGCTTATCTTTGCTTTTTGCTATTTCCATGGTTTACCTGTTTCAAACCAAAGGTTTGTTTAGTATTCTCCCCGGATTACTCCTAAAACTCAGTTTTCTACCTACAACAATCGTAGTACCCACACTTATAGCATATTCACTATTTATATTGCTATCTTTTCTTTTCAAAAACAATCAACAATCCCATGCAAACTCTTTGTTTATTCTTTTCTCTTATGTGGTGATTCTTAGTATTTTTATTTTTCAGTTTTTCTTTTCTTGCCCTAACCCTTTTTACACATTTATTCTAAATCTACTTTTATATACTTTTGTTATTCTTCCTTTGTTCTATATTTTTTCCAAAAAATTGTTTTCGATCGCTCTCAGAAAAAAGCCTATTCTATGAATCATATCCCTTTAGTAAAAAAGAATATCGACATTCATCCTGTTAAGATCGTTCTTTTTATTTTAATCATTTCAGCATGTTCCGTATTCCTTATAACAAAACTCCTTATCTTGCAAGGATTCGAACAAGAGAAATATGCTCATTTAGCAACTAATAATTACAACCGGTACAGTCTTCAAGAAGCTCCAAGGGGTACCATATATGATCGTAATGGTATTGTTTTAGCAGAGGATGTTCCCACTTTTCATCTTTATGCAGTTCCCAGCGAAATACCACAACCAAAATACTCCTCAAAATTAATACATGACTTAATAGGTATAAACCAAGAAACAGTCATTCAAAAAATTACTGAAAATTATTCTTTTGCCGAGATCTTGCTAAAAGAAAACCTATCCTACGAAGAAAGAATTCGTCTGGAAGAAAACGAATACAAGTTAAAGGGTTTCTTCATAAAAGAAGGGTATAAGAGGTTTTACCCTAAAAATTCTTGTCTGTGCCATGTTATAGGATACACGGGAGTTATTTCACAAGATGATCTGGCTAGAAAGAAATATTCCGCATATCAGCCAAATGAGAGGATAGGCATTTCAGGTATAGAAAGATACTACGAAATGTTACTTCATGGCACACCTGGACTTAAGAAGCAAACAATTGACGTATACGGTCATGTCGTGGATGAAATAACTGAAAAAGAAGTTATAAAAGGGAAAGATATCTACCTAACCATTGATTCCAGACTTCAGGAAAAAGCAGAAGAAATCATACAGGATCATCGGGGATGCCTTGTTCTTATGAATTGCAATAATGGTGAAATCATAACTTGCGCATCAAATCCTACTTTTGATCCAAATTACTTCTCTGGACCCAGACCTATTGAAACTTGGAACTTATGGGTGGAGAATAGAGCTTTTTTCAACATTGCAACCATGGGACAATATCCACCTGGTTCAACATTCAAGCCCATTGTCGCTTTATTTGGATTAGTAAGTGGTTATCTTACAGATTCCGAATATATTACGTGTACTGGTTCTTTGAAAATCCCCGGACAAGAAGATAAATACAGATGCTGGGTATATCCTTCTTCACATGGACCCTTACAATTAAAGAGAGCAATACAGGTATCTTGTGATGTTTATTTTTACCTTGCTGCCGAAAGATATCCTATTGAATCTTTCATATCATTTCTAAAAGATTTTGGAGGCATATCAAAAGCTACGGGAATTGATTTACCGTCTGAAGAAAGTGGCTTTCTTGGTAGTCCGGAATGGAAAGAAAAATTTAAGGGACAATCCTGGTTTAAGGGTGATTCTATGAATTTAGGAATTGGGCAAGGTTTCTTATCTGTTACACCTATTCAGATGACAAAATTATATGCTAAAATTGGGAACAAAGGGAAACATATTCAACCTCACCTCCTACTTGTTGAAAACTCTGAATCAAATTCAACTGATTCGTTAGATAATTATGCAGATCACAATATTTCACATTACGACTACGATACTATTTTAGAAGGTATGCACATGACTACTCTGTATCCTGGTACTGCATCCGGACTATATACTAACTCAGTAGAGATCGCTGCAAAAACCGGCACTGCATTGGTTCAGGGACAAGGTAGAGATATCCAGCATCTTTGGCTTGGTTCAATATTCCCCTATGAAGATCCTCAGTATAGTTGTTTCCTTCTGTTCGAAAATTCGCAATATCAATTAGCAAGTAATTTAACTCCATTTTTAAAAAATTTTATTGTATACTTTTATCAGCTTGATGCATCGGAGGTGAATTAAATTGCCCTCAAAAAGAACACCCGATACTGTAGTCAATTTTAAAGGAGTCTCCAACGGGATTCTTATGTCATTAGAGCTTGACGATTATGAATTTGATAAAGTTGTCAGGAAAGCAGTTTCAATATATAAAAAGAAGCGAAGCTTTTTTGGACAAAATGTTGATTTGTTCGCCACTGGTTTTACCAGAGACCTTACTGTTGACGAAGTTGGCATGACTAGGAAAATGTTTGACTATTTGGCTCACAAAGAAGTTCTACCCTACAAAGATACTCTGCCACAAAATCCCCAATCCTCTTCGAATGAATCTATTATTCAGACTGACAAACTTTCACCCTTTGAAGATATTGAAACGAATGAAAACAGTAATGAATTTTTAGTAATTGGTAAGGATGTTCGAGCTGGCATAGTAGTCCATTCCCCCGGGAATATAATTGTCTTTGGAAATATTAATTTTGGCGCAAAGGTGATTGCAGGTAAATCTCTTTATGTTTATGGTTCAATAAAAGGGGATGTAACGTTTGCATCTAGTAAAACTTGCAATCAGGCAATACTAACCTGTTTAAAAATGCAAGCAATAAGTATCCATACGAAAAAGGAGTTAATTAAAAATCCCATTCAAACCTTAGAGACTGAATCCTTTCCCCTGTATATTTTATACAATAATGGTAACACAAGCATTGTTACAATGAATGATGGATAACAAAGGTCAGATCATTGTTTTTACATCCGGTAAAGGTGGGGTTGGTAAATCAACTTTAGTTGCAAACATTGGTACTGCAATCGCTCTTCAAAAAAAGAGAGTTGTTGTGATTGATATGGATATTGGCCTAAGAAACCTTGATATGATTCTTGGACTAGAACGTAAAGTTAGAACAAACATCGTTGATGTAACCAAAGGCTTCAGTTCTGTTGACGATGCACTCATTTTTGACAAACGGACAAACAACTACCTATCTTTGATAGCAGCTTCCCAAAGTGACATGAAAAAGGATATTAATTTATTTAAATTCCATGGTGTTCTTACCTATCTTGAAAAGCGTTTTGATTTTATTTTAATTGATTCTCCCGCAGGAATTGAAGAAGGTTTCAGCAAGTCTATTTACTATGCAAAAAAAGCGTTTGTTGTTGTTAACCCTGAGATTTCTTCTATTCGTGACGCGGATAGGGTTTTAGCATTGCTTGAGAGTCATCGAATCAAAAAGGATATTTTTCTGATCATTAATCGATATAATCATAAACTCAGTAAACGAAGCTACTATATTTCTTCTGACGATATCGTTGCTCTTCTCCATGTCCCCTGTGTTGGCATTGTATCAGAAGATGAACGCATCCTCAGGCAGAATAATTCAGGCAGCCCATTTGTATACCAAAGCAACCTTCCTATTGCTACAGAAATAAAAAAAATATCCCGGATGATTATTGGGAAATCCCCGCAGAAATCTAAATTGAATGTTTCTAAATCTTTGTGGAATAAAATGAAGAACAGTTAATAGGAGTTTAACATGAGTTCAAAAGCCTCTAATCGACTAAAAATAATTCTTAATGAAGATAGAAAAATTCTATCTAAACAAAGTGAAAAAGATCTTAGAAAAAAGATTGCCACTGTAATGAGTGAATATTTTGCAATAGACAAACGAAAAATACGTATCAATGTGATAAAAACCAATCATCAGGCCGAATACAAATTAACGGCTGACATGCCCATTAAAAAAAGTGAGTTAGAAAAAGACCAATGAGGATCATTCATGTTGGAAGCCTCTTTATTGGTCTTCAGAACCTTGGGAAGTCAACTGATAATAGCTACATGTTTTCGCAAGTTCAAGACTATTTTGACTACCTGTCATTTATTGCTGAATATGTAGATAAGAACTCTATCGATGTGGTTTTATTCTCTGGTAATTTATTCTTTTCTTCACACCCAAGCCCTTTCTTACAATGGAAATTAGGGAATGTGTTGGAAAAAATGCACAAAAGTGATATAAAAATTTTTATACTCCAGAACCAATATGATCAATCAGACTCATACTCTTCCAGTAGTGAAATATGTAGTTATTCTATGCTAGATAAATACGCTAGATTTGTTAACAAACCTAGCGTTCATCCAATCAAAAGAAAAAAGGATTCTATTCAAATTGCCTTTTTACCCTTTAAAAGAAGTCCCTTCTCAACAGACTCTAAAAACCTTGGTAGTAACAAAACGAAAGAGTTTGAAAAGGAGCTTAAAATACTCTCTTCACAAATTGACTCGGATATACCATCCTTTCTTATGACACAAGCTTTAATCGACAATGTTAAACAATACTACCTGTTTAATTCTCTGCCAGAAATCTCTTCATCAATATCTGATTCTCTCCCGTTTCACTATATCTCTCTTTCGAATTTTCCATTTTCAAAGATAATTCCTGTTCATCGTCGAAACAACCAAACTGTGTTTTATTCTTATCCTGGTACATTGGGTGAAATCGAATTTGAAGATTCTTTAATTGATCGCGGTTTTATTTTGTATGACACAAAAAACAACAATTCTCCTGTTTTCGTACCTAATGCAGCAAAACGTCACACTGCTCTTATTCGGGTTCATGGACAAAACGAAGAAGAGGTATGGGAAAAACTAAATGAAGAATTTCTTTTAAACGATTACAGAGACTATATTACCACAATTGTCGTTCAAGCTCCCTTAAGAATAAATCCAAACGTAATTCGTGATAAGTATTCTGAGCATTGTTACTACATACAAAGAATCGTATCGCAAAAAGAGATTGTTAAATGTGAAGAAACGTATAACCAAATTGGCTTTTCAGATTTTTTAAGATCCTATTTAACCTTACAAGATATTCAAGACAAGGACTTTTTAGAAGATGTTTATAAACAAGGCAACCAGTATTACGAGAAGACAAAACTGTGATGATTACACCAAATTTCATTGAAATCAATAATTTCCTCTCGTATGTAGGTACACATAAATTATCCTTCCAAGAAAATTCTTACTATCTAGTCTCTGGTAAAAATGGAGCTGGCAAAAGTGCTTTAGCTGATACAATGATTTTTTCTTTGTTTGGTATTCTTCGTTCAGAATATTCTCCCTTCAATAATCAAATTCTTTCTTTTGGAGCTGAATCAGGCTATATCCAGTTTGATTTCTTTTTAAATGACACTTTGTGGAGAATTCGACGTGATTTTTCTACTGATTCAACAAATAATCACATTCAGTTTAAAAAACGCCAAAATACATACTGGAAGAACTATACTCTTTCTGAAGATTCCTTGACTCAACAGCAAATCTTAGATACTTTAAAAATAACTCCTCAACAGTTTTTCATGACTTTTTTTAAGACAAACAGTTATCCCTCTTTCTATGAGTTTCTTTCACTTAATAATGTTGATAAGTATACTGCTGTATCGCGATTTCTTAATGTACCCTCTTTTGATTTGATTCAAAAATTTGTAGAGAAAGATCTCCAAGAATACGCAATAAGGAAAGAATATCTTTCTACTTTTATAAACCAGAATAAATCGAAAATAAAAGAAAAAAAGCAACTTGAAAAAATCCTTCATGAGAGTAAAGATAAGTTGGCTAAAACGAAAGAACAGATACTACATTTAAAGCAAGATATCGATCAACAAGATTTACTCTGTAAAGAAATTGAAAATGGCCTTCAAAATAAAAAAATATTGATGGAACGAATTCAGTATCTACGAAACAACCAGAATGAAAAGCGAACTGAAAGACAACTTCTTTCTGAAAAATTAAATGAATTGCAAAATGCAATTAAAATCCAGCATGAAATTGAAAATGGGTATAAACAGTTATCTGACTTGATCGTTTTAAACAAAAAATACAATGAAAATTTTGAACAGAGAGAAAGAATTCAACATCAAATTGATGAAATTCAAACTATTCTAGATGATCAAGAAATCGCATTAAAGAAAAAGGCAAATGATCTAAAACAAGCTGAAGATGAATACTCTGAAAAGAAAAAATATCTTCCTGATTTAAATTTAAAAATGCAAGCAATCCAATCCAAGTTGAAAGAAATGGAAAAAGTTCGCTATCAAGTTCAAAAACTTGAAAAAGAAAAAGAATCCATTCAAAAGGAAATTGATGTCCTTAATGAAAAAATTGGGATGTTGAAAAAAGAAAGGATCATCATACGAGAAAAGAAAGAAAAAATCTATAAAGAAGTAGTCTCTTTCGAACAAATTATTCAAAAAGATCAAAGTACGAAAAAGAAATTACAAATCCTAAAAGAGAATAAAGAGAAGGTTAAATTATTACAAGACCAAATTGATTTAGAAGAAAAAAAGAAGAACATTTTATCTCAACAAAATGAACGTTTCGAGTCCATGATAGAAACGCTAAACGAGAAGATCAGTATTTTCCACATAACGGATGAATTTGAAAATCGATGTCCAGCTTGCGGTACTCCACTTACAAAAGAAAAAGAATCTGAAATACTCTTGAACTACAAGCGTGATTTAGAGATGAAAAAATCTACATTAAATAGAAACCTGAATACGCTCCAAAAAATGGAAAACAAGATAGTCTCACTGAACAGTGATAAAAATGTTCTTTCTTCGGATTTTCATCTTGAGGAAGATTTACAACAACAATATTTGCAAATACAAGAATGTAAAGCCTCTATAAGAACTAAAACCGAGAATCACTACCGAACAAAACTTCAGGAATCGAAAATTGAAGAAGAGCTTAACAAAACTACTTACTCGATAAACAATCTAAAAAGTCGTTTGAAAACAGCTGATCAGCAATTCATAAATTTAACACTTGTCCTTTCTAACCAAACTGTATTGGAAAACAATTTAGGAGATCTTCACAAACAAATTTCAGAAGCTTTAGAGGTAGACCAAAAATTACCCAGTATTCTAAAACAATTAATTGAAACAAAGCGGAAAATTGAAACAAAAAACTATTCTCAAGACAATTGGAAAAAACTAAATGAACTTAAAAAAAGAATCCTCTCTATTCCTTACAGTGTAGCTGAACACAATCAAATTAAGAATAAAATTAATCAACTTAAATATTTCGAAACCGAAAAAAGAGTAATGGATGAGAAATTAATTGAAAAAGACAGTGTTTTGAACCAATTATCCTCTGTCGATAAAAAACTTGGTTCTCTTCAATCTGAGATTGATAAAAATATTGATTCAATAAAAGGTATACCCTACCAACAAAAGGATCTCTATGCTGAACAAGATAAGAAAAAATGTTTAGTTTCAAATAGAGAGCAATCTGAACTCGAAGAAAAAGATTTGGAAATAGAGATTTCGAAGTTTGAACAAAATATGGAAGACATTCACCGACTACAAATAAAATATGGTGAAGCACTTGAAGAATTTAATACATACCTTAAAAAAGAAAAAAGTGTTACAATATGCAGAGAACTCTTAAGAGAAACCGCTATAGGAGTTTTTATCGTTTCCCGTATTATACCCTCTCTTGAATTTTATGTTAACGGTATTTTATCTTCTCTCACAGACAACGATATACAGGCATCCGTTTCTTTGACGAAAAGTAAAAATAATAATCAACAACTTACAGTAAAGATTATTGAGAGCGGTCATTCAATCTCATATGAATACCTAAGTACCGCAGAAAAGTTTAAAGTTAACATTGCATTTCGGCTTGCCTTTTCTAAACTACTCTCAGATCATCCTGAAAACAATAGGGTGTTTTTATGTATTGATGACGATTTTGGTTCATTAGATTTAAATAGTAAAAATCAAATAATTCTCTCTTTGTTAAAGTTAAAGAAATCCATCAATACACTTTTATTGATAACACATTCAAACGTGTTCCAGAATTGCTTTGACTACAGAATTCGTATTCAGAAAACCAGAAATACTTCATCTTTTTCATATTATTAAATTGACAAATTTAGTTTGTTCTTTTTAATGATCAACGTATTTTTATGGTTTTGAAAGCGGGGATCTATCTTGAAACAAATAGAAAAGATTATCATCGATGAGAAACGTTGTAAACATTGTAGCATTTGTGTTCATATCTGCCCAAAGGAAGTCTTGGAAGAAGATTCAACTGGCACAATATTTGTCGAAAATTTAGCAGCTTGTATCGGCTGCATGTCTTGCCAGGATCATTGTCCAGATTTAGCAATTGAGGTGATTACATCATGAGTTACCGAAGAGAAATCTTACAAGGCGCACAAGCGTGTGTAAGGGGAGCAATAAAATCTGGTATAGGTTTTTTTGCTGGATATCCTATAACACCCTCTACTGAGGTTGCAGAACTTTTTTCAACTGAACTAGCGAAAGAGCAAAAGATTTTCATCCAAATGGAAGATGAAATTGCTAGCATAACTGCTGTCATTGGCGCATCTTTGGCTGGAAAAAAAGCAATGACTGCAACATCTGGTCCTGGTTTTTCTTTAATGCAAGAAGGATTGGGATATGCCTGCATGGCAGAAGTACCCTTAGTTCTTATAAATGTGCAACGGGGAGGACCCTCCACCGGTTTACCTACTCGGGTTGCACAAGGTGATGTCATGCAATCCAAATGGGGAACCCACGGTGATCACCCTATGATTGTGCTCTGTCCCTCTTCTGTACAAGAACTCTACGAGATGACAATTGAAGCATTTAATCTTTCAGAGCAATATCGTAACCCTGTTATTATATTGACCACCGAAACTATCGCTCATATGCGAGAAAAAGTCGAAATTGATTTATCGGTAGAACCAAAGATCTACAATCGACTCACTCCAAGACTAAAAATTGGTGAAAAATATCTTCCCTATGGTAAATTTGCTGACGACGTACCCATTATGGGAAATATCGGCGACGGTCTTGGCACAAGTATTACCGGTTTGGTTCATATGGAAAATGGCTTTCAAAGCGCAAATTACGAAGTAGCAGATCGATTGATTCGTAGAATTAATCGAAAGATTGAAAAACATACTAAAGATATCTTTTCCATGGAAATCATTAACCCAAACGCCAAAAAAATGTTCATTTCATATGGAGTTGCAAGCCGAACCATTAACTCTTTGATTCATTCAGATCATGATGATATTGGTTTAATTCGTGTTAAAACTCTATTTCCAATTGACCCCGAACAAATTCGAAAAGCAACCGAGCATGCATCTCAAATCTTTGTTACTGAATTAAATCTTGGTCAGTATTACCAGGAGATCCAGAAAATTCTTCCTAATCGTAATGTTCATTTAATTGAGAAAATTGGCGGAGAACTAATCCCTCCAAAAGAAATGTTAAGAAGAATTGAGGAATACAATGATTAAAGGTGAAAAGTTTTATCATCCAGATAGATTGCCCACTATATGGTGCCCTGGTTGTGGTAATGGTATAGTATTACACGGTGCTATGGAAGTTTTAGATGATTTAAATTGCACAAAAAAAGATGTAATTTGTGTATCTGGTATTGGGTGTTCCTCGAGATCTGCAACATACACCCAATTTGATGAAGTTCATACACTGCACGGTCGTGCAATTCCCTTTGCTACTGCAATAAAACTTTGCCAGCCAGATAAGAAAGTCATTGTATTCACTGGTGATGGTGATTCAGCAGCAATAGGTGGGAACCATCTAATCCATGCTGCTAGAAGAAACATTGATATTACTGTTATAGTATTTAACAATAGTATATATGGTATGACTGGCGGACAAGTATCACCGTTAACAGAACCATTCAAGAAAGGAACTACTGCTCGTTTTGGTAACTACGAAAACCAATTTGATTTAGTTCAACTATTATTAGGAGCTGGGGGAACCTATATTGCAAGAACAGGAACCTACTACTATAAGATGATGAAAAAGTATATGAAAAAAGCCTTTTTAAGAAAAGGTTTTTCCTTTATAGAAGTTATATCTCAATGCCCTGTCTACTACGGTCGACTTAACAAGATGGCAAAACCCTATGATATGCTAACCAACCAAAAGGATATTCTTGTTTCAAAAGATAAGTATGAAACATTATCCTCTGACGATAAATTTGGGAAATTACCCATTGGTGAATTTATTGAAGATAATTCTCAACCATCCTATTTAGAAAAAAGAGAGCAACTTTTAAAGAAGGTGAGAGAAACATGAGAGTAGAATTACGCTTTTCTGGTTCAGGTGGTCAAGGTTTAATTACCGCTACTCGTATTATTGCTAGAGCTGCATTAAGAGAAGGTAAAAATGCAATGCAATCTCAATCTTATGGAGCTGAGGCAAGAGGTGGTGCTACTAAAAGTGAAGTAATCATAAGCACTCGAGAAATATACTATCCTGAAATCGAAGTACCTGATGTATTACTTTTAATGACAAAAGAAGCCTACCAAAAATATGGCACTACCATCAAAGAAGGTGGTATTCGTATTTTAGATAGTTTTTTCATACCTGATTATGAAAGAATCTCTAAAGCTCGAACATACACAGAACCTTTTACTTCAATTTGTGAGGAAGAATTTAAAACACAGATCATGGCCAACATGATAATAACAGGATATTTGATTGGTATCACTAAAGTTGTCTCTCTTGACTCATTTAATCAGGCCATTGGTGACTTTTTCTCAGATGATAAACTTACAAACAATATAAAAGCAGCAAAATTTGGCTACAATCTAGCAATCTAATCATTCATTAAGAACTATTCCAGGTCGTGTTCCCCAAGAGAACACGACCTTTTTTTATTTAAAAATACGGCAACTAATTTACCAAAGAATCGAATCAAAACATTGTCTAGTTCTTTATGAGCTTTTTTCAACTCTTTTCGTATTTTAATACTTTGAGGACATAATTTTTCACATCTTCCGCAATCAGTGCATAAATCTACTCCAGATTTTCTTCCCCCCATGAGACCTAGTAACTTTCCTAAATAACTCAACTGTGCTGCTTTGCCACCAAAAAAAGATTTATTATTGTAGTCACTAAAGATTCCTGGTATGTCCACGCCATATGGACAAGGCATACAATAACCACAACCCGTACATGGCACTTTCATTAATCGATTGAAAATTACTTTTACGTCATTAATAATGTTAATTTCCTCTTCGGACATACTACCAGGTTTTGTAGTGTCAGCAACGTGAATATTCTCTTCTATATGAACTTGTACATTCATACCGCTTAACACAATTCCTACTTCTTTTTGATTCCAAATCCAGCGTAATGCCCAATGAGAAGGTGACCTGTTTTCCTTATATTCATTGAATTTATGGATTGCCTCCATTGGTATTTTAGATGCTAAATTCCCTCCACGAAGGGGTTCCATTACTACTACACCGATATTTTTCTTATAAGCGTTGTATAAGCCAGCCACTCCAGCCTGATTATATTCATCTAAATAATTGTATTGGATTTGACAAAAATCCCAGGGAAAATCATTCAATATTTTTTGAAATTCATCAGGCCTTCCATGAAATGAAAAACCGATAAAACGGATCTTTTTGTTGCGTTTCATTTCATTAACAAAAGAGATAATCCCGAATTCTTTTAATCTCTCCCATGTTTTAAAACTATCAAGCATATGCATTAAGTAGTAATCTATATAATCGGTTCCTAGTCTTTTTAGCTGAGTAAAAAAGAATTTTTTTATCTGTTCTGGTCTTTGTAACAAAAACGTAGGTAGCTTATCGGCTATATAAACTTTCTTCCGTATTTGATTTCTTGCAATAAACTTACCTAAAATTATCTCGCTTTTCCCTGCATGGTATGGATAAGCGGTATCAAAATAATTAACACCATTCTCGTAAGCATAAAGCAATTGGTCATAGGTTTTTTTCTCATCAATGCGAGTATTCTTTGTTGGAAATCTCATACATCCGTACCCTAAAACTGATACAAAATCCCCGCCTTTGACTAATTGTTTATATCTCATACCACTCTCCTTTTTTTAACTTTAACAATGTATTCTCCATGGCTTTCAAAGCTTCCGTAGGAGTTTCTATATTCTGAACCGATTTCTCGATAGGACAATTCCCGTTTTTTTCTCTATTTCGAATAGTGGGTACAACACTTTTATAGCAAACATCTATGTTGTTGCGTTTTGCATACTCTAAAGCAATCACGCTTATCACAGGTGTATAGATTTTTTTTGCATGTAAAATAATGGATAAAACAACAGCTCCTTTTCCAACAATCTTATCCGCAATAATTAAGTCATTGTACCTACTTTCATAAAAGCGATAGTAATTTAATAGAGGTGTGATACCACGCTCTGTAGACTTATACACTAATAGATCGTGATAAAAAATGTAACAGGTAATCAATGGATTGGTTTTAAAAAGACCCCAATAGTCAGCGTTAGTTTTCATCTTTTATGATCTTCTTCAATTGTTGGACCAGATAAGGAATCAAGAGTATCTGAATAACAACACCAGGCAAACCCGTTGTGATATAGGACCAAGTACCAAATTGCATTGGTAGCGATATTGAAAAAATATGAATGGAACAAACCATTAAAAGAAAAGAAGCTAATCTTCCACAGACCATTGCTATAATCAAAGCAAGGTATATGTTGATTTTCAGTTTATAGCCAAGATATCCTGCAACGAAACCGTATGTAATCAGCTCAAAGAACATGAAAAAAGCAAGGGGCATAGATGGCATACCAATTAAAAAACCAATAACTACGGACAGGGAACCTATCAAAACACCGTAAAATGAGCCTAACAAAATTGCTCCAACTAGAACGGGGATGTGCATTGGTAAAAAAACTTTTCCCATTGTAGAACCCCCAATAATGTGAAACATATAGGGAATAAGAACACCTGCAGCAACAAACATAGCGGTATAGGTTATCTTTTTTATCTTCATACATATCCTTGTTAAAATAAAATCGGAAAAAGTATAACATAGAATAAAAGACTAACTATTGAAACAGATTTCAAATCCCTTGACTGTTAATGATACATTACGGACATAGATTCAGAATTCTTCAATCTTGGGTCTTTTACGAAGGCTCTTCGTTTGGGAATGTTGACGCTTCATTTCTAACCGTTTTATCTTGGAATGGTAGGTAGGTTTTGTAGATATTCTTTCTTTCTCATCTATTAATGCCTTGTTTACCATCTCATTCAATCTGCTTATTGCTCTTTTTCGATTCTCTAGTTGACTTCTAGTTTCTTGGTTTGTAGCCTGTAATATTGATGTATTGTAGTAAGTACTAATCCTTTTCTTTTGTTCTTCTGAGAAAACAATAGAAGAGTATATTCTCCATATAACCAACACTTTTGTGTTCGTTTTGTTAACATTTTGTCCACCTGGACCAGATGATCTCGCAAATTTTATTTCAATCTCGTTTAAGGGAATATTCTCAATCATAGTAATCTTTAACATATAATATTCAATTCATCAAAAAAAAGGGCTCTTAAAAAGAGCCCTTTTCATTCACACCATAAAGAAGGTTTTTTTACATCTCATCTACCATTTGGTCAAAAGTGAGTAACTTCACGGTTTTGCGATTCTTAACAACTTTTTCAAAATCAGCTGTAAATCCTTTTAAGCTAACAAAATAGTAGTACTTCTGACGTAATTTTGTTTTGAAAGGTACAAGTTGAGTTTGTTCAACAAAAGAACGGTAATCTGTCTTGTTGATGATATGGTCATTCACATTAATGTCCACAAATAAAGCTCTTCTGTAGTCGGTACTCAAGATATCAATACTATGTGCATCATAATCCCACCAGGGTGATGTTAAAACAGGTTCAAATGGATCTTCCATTTTAGACATCCATTGTCGAACAATCTCTGTAACAACGTGATCAATGAAGGAATAGTAATCTTCCTTAACATGCTCAACAATGAACTCAGGATGCAATGTATATAGTGCTTCTGGATCATAATAAACATAGCGAAACCAAAAATAGAGGAATATATCTTGAATCATGTATCGACTTTTTCTTGTTACTTTAGGATTTGTGCTATTTCCGGGGACAACTCTTCTAATTAGCTTCATTTCGCGTAATCGATCAACAAAAGAGGTTAGATTATGTGTTTGCAAATTAAGCTTATGGGATAAATCCCCAATTTTTAACTCATGGTATGCTAATACTTGTAAAATTGAATAATACGTTGACGGTTCATGAAATTCATACCGTAAAATTGAACAAGGATCATAAAATGGTAGTCTTTCATTTGATATGAAATTCTTCTCGATGTTGTCAAATAAATCTAATTTTGGATCTAACCACTCCATGAATCTTGATACACCACCCGTGATACCATATAACTCAATTGCTCTTTGAGAAGTTAAATCTGGATAATAGTTTTTAAATTCTTTAAAATTCAAAGGTTTCAGTTCAATTGAAGTAAATCTTTCTTTTGAAAACGTTGAAAATCTGAAATTAACAAAATTAGCTTGTGGAAAAGATGACGATACAAATACGGTAAAGGGGCCATCAACAGCGTTTTTCTCAATATGACTTAGAATGTCTTGTGTTATTTTGTAGAGGTAGGGAAAATCATCCCACACAATAGTTAAATTCTCTTTGCGTGCCAGTTGATAAACGTTTTTAACAAAGTCTTTCCACTCAATTTCTGATTCAAAATCTGGATATTGCCTTCGAACAACACGAATAAATCGACTAATCTGGATAGGAGAATGTTGCGATAAACACTTAAAGTAAAAACCTTTTTTGTCTTTTAAAAAGTGTCTAATAAGGTACGTTTTACCACATCCAGATTTACCGTAAAGCAAAACCATACGATAATTTTTAGCTTGAAAAATTTTCTCTAGATACTCAAACTCATTTTTGTGAATCATAATAATGCCTCATCTATCTTTTTGAGATTTTTATTATCATATATATTGTAATTACTTAATCAGAAAATCCTAAGCAAATATAAGAAAAAAATAAACCAAATGAAGGGTAACTTTGTATTTAATGAAACGGGGATTTAACGTTAGCCTGCCTTAAATCCCCGTTTCATAGGGTTATAGGGAAATATTCTTATGTATTGTAAAAATCTCTAATTCGTAACCTTTTTCTCCAGACACGAGAAATAAAAATTCATTATCTTTATTAGAAACATAAAAAACTAGGGTAGTAGAATTCTCTTGTGTGTCTGAAAGCAATCCGTAAAATTCGGGTTCATTGTTACTATTTAGCTCATACACAAGCCAATCAATCTGATTGTTGTTTTGAACTCGTAAAAGAAAATGGGATTCGGAAGAGTATAACAACGAGACTGGAGCTGTAGGTAGGGAATAATTGGATGGCAAAAGAATATTCTCTCTTACATCGCCGGTAGCAAGATCTACAATTGTTAGATTAATTTGCGTATCATCTTGATCGTGCACACGAATTTGATATAAATCATTCCAAAAAGTCTTAATCTGTGAAAACTCTAAATTCCTATTCCAATGTATCTTCCCAGTATTTAAATCTAGACATATCAAACTTGTATCAGATGTTTCCACATAAAGTTCATTTGGTTTAGACTCAAATATGGAATATCTACATTGAACTCCATATTTTTTTTCAAATGGTCCAAGAATGGAATTAATCTCTTTTTCCCACATGATCTTTCCGGTTTCTTTATTAAATGCCACAATCGAGTATCTGGTATCCATCCTACCAGTATTAATAATCATAGTAGGAGTTTCAAAAAAGGTAGATTGGAAGTGAACTTCAACCTGACTATCATAACGATATTCAGCAAGTACCTTTCCAGTTACTGGATGAATTCGATAAGCTAAGGGCTCACCTTCATCAGATGAAGGTATTAGCAAAGATTGGTCGTCCAAAATGATAAAATTCCGATAAAAGTCAGATACATATATGTCATCGCCAGGTTTCAATATTGAAGATAAAGACCATAACTGAACACCACTCTGTGGATCAACACCAATCAGATTTTCATCTTTTGTAAACAAAACAACCGATGGAGAAAATCCAAGGAACGTTTCATTCTGATTAGCTAACTTTCTTTCCCATAAAGAAGTTCCAGTCTTTGCATCATACCCAAACACATATCCCTCTCTTTTAGTTTGATTAAACTCCATCCTTGCAACGATATCATTATTGACAGGAAAATAATAATCTAAACCAACCGAAGAAAGTGGTTTCGCCCACAATTCTTTCGCATTTTCCTTAACTAAACAAAACACTGCTTCTTGATCTTTGCATAGAAAGTATTCTGAAGAAGATCCGATAAACTCTTTGTTAATCAGAAAAGAACTGCTTTCAAGCACGCTCTTATCTTCAAGATCAATCTTTGTAAATCCTGCCTTCCCGGAATTTACAAAGATTCTATCACTAGTCCAGGTTGAATTATATTGCGAAGGTGGGCCCATTATGGCAGGATAAGAGAACAGTCTACTACGCTTTAAAACATCCTTACTATTAACAACAAGTTCTTCCTCGTTCCAATCATTCGCCTGATCGGAAGATTTTGAATTGTCAGTCTTGCCTAAGTCACTTCCAGAATTATCTGTACCTTCTATACCAGAATTGCTACTATTCTCCTGCTTATCATTAGAAATAGATTCGTTTTGGGGAGTTTTATCAGGATTTGTGTCCTGTTTGCAAGCCAAGAATGAACAAGAAAAGAAAAACACAAGCATGAGGATAGCAATTATTCTCATAACGATAGGAAGAAAACCACTCTTCGGATTATTCATTAACGTTTCCTTATTAACTTTCGGTAGTAGGTGGTGTAAATGTTCGACTACTTAACTCTCTATCGAGCATAAGTAAACCACGCCCATCATTTTGAACCAATTCTAATTCTTGTACAACTTTTCCAACGTTATCTTCTTCTTCAACCTGTTCATCCACAAACCAATTAAGCATCGTTCTGCTAGCATAGTCTTTTTCTTCTTCAGCAACAGCAACCAGATCGTTAATACAAGCAGTAATGTGTTTTTCATGCTCTAGTGAAGCCTTAAATGCATCAAGAGGGGAATCCCATGACATTTTAGGTTCTTGGATTGCCATGAGTTTCACTCTCCCACCTCTCTCACAAATATGGTTAAAAAATTTGCTAGCATGGAATAATTCCTCTTGTGCTTGAACATTCATCCAAGAAGCAAAACCAGCTAATCCGATTGACTCAAAATAAGCTCTAATTGATTGATATAGATAAGCTGAAAAAACTTCTTCATTTATTTGTTTGTTAAAAGAATCTTCAATTTTTTTATTCATACAGTCCTCCGATAATAGTTAAAGATTAGAGTTTTGTTTCCCACAAACCATGAATGTTACAAAAAGCAATAACAGATCCACCATTTTTAGGTTTACAAAAGACAGCTTCGGCAACTTTTTGGTCTTTAACTTCTTTTCTAACTACATATCCATCAGTACTTCTAAACTCAATCCATTCAATATGGTGTTTCTCTTCCATAGGATGGGGTACTTCCCCAATTTTAACCACCATTTCGTTTTCTTTGAGAACAATTACAGGCTTATGCTTTTCGTTTCCGGTATCTTCAGTTTTAGATGTATACTCCTTCATTGGTTTACCACAACATACAAGCTCTCCTGGACCCCCACGAAGAGTTTCAACGACATTTCCGCAAATCTCGCATTCATAAATGTAACCTTTTTTGGCCATCAACAACCTCCATTCAAGTATTTTGTAAGGAATCAACAAACACATTTGCTCTTTGAAGTACATATCGATCGTTTCCGTGTTTTAGATAAGATAGAGCTTTTTCCCCCGGAAGCCATTTTGATTGATCGTGTTCTTGGAAAAGAAACTGAATTTTCTTTTCATTTGTTTTTGCTAGAAAAAAAACAACCTCTTTAACGCAGTCATTGTAGGGAGAATAAAAAACAGTTTCTCTAAAACCAGGGACAAACATAAGAGAACGAAGACCTACTTCTTCATAAATCTCGCGTCTTGCTGTATCATATTCAGATTCATTCTTTTCGACATGACCTTTAACTAAACCCCAATATTGAGAATGATTCTTGTATCTCACAACAAGAAACAAAATCTGTTTTTTCTCTAATCGATAAATAATACTTCCACAAGATTTTTCAAATCTCATAATTATATTGTATATTGAAAATGACTGAAAATAAACCAATGGAGGTTTAAGGTGAAATTTTATAATCAAATTGCATTATTCTGCTTAACAGTTTTACTTCTTTTTCAACCCGCACAGATTTGTTTTGCCATTTCTCCATCTTCTAAGACTTCTTCTGTGCCATTCGTATGCTATAATTTTTCAGATGAATGGGAACAAATTGCAAGGAGTTCAAAATATTATCGAGTGATATGTAAGTTAACACAACAATCTCTTATTCAGGCAATTAATGCAAGCAATAATACATTATCTTGTCAAGATAAATCTTCAACAATACTCTCTTCTTTACACCAAGAACACATGAATTTTCTTCATTCTATACATCCTTCCATCTCGTATACAATTTTAGGTGAATGGACTAAAACATATAATGGTTTTGCACTTTTCTTAAGAGGTTATTCCATTCCTACATTAACAAAAAATCAATATATAGAAAAAATATATTTGGATAAGGATGAGTACTTTCCTGTTCGAGATATCGCAATAGAGACAATACAAAGAAATGAAATCAACGATTTTGAGGTTGAGGAATACTCGCTGCCTATCCTTCCAAATAAAAACACTCGTATTGGTATTGTTGATACAGGTATCGATTATAACCATGACGATTTCTATCCAAAAGGTTATAAAGGAGAACAAACAAAAGTACAAGGAGGGTGGGACTGTTACCACCTTTACGAAGAAGAAAAAGAAAAGGAAGGCTTCCGACCAGGTGATCCTGACCCTATGGATGATAATTATCGTACTGGTGGACATGGCACTCATGTAGCAGGAATTGCAGCGGGAAATAATCCTTCTCGGTCTAATTTACAAGGAATATGCCCAGATGCCACTTTATTTGCTTATAAAGTCTTTCCATCAAATGTAAGTGGAGGAGCTCCATCATACACAATCATAAGTGCTGCAGAATATGCGACACAAGATCAGTGCTCTGTGATTAATTTATCTCTCGGACATGAGGGAGAAATTCCATCTATTGAAGAAAACAGTCCGTACTATGACTCTCTTCGCAATGCGCGGAGAGCAGGAGTAATGGTAATTGCATCAGCTGGTAATGATGGAAGTCGAACTGAATTCAATCCGTGGCCTTTGCATGCTCCTGGAGTTTTTGATTCAATTCTACAAGTTGGAGCTACCGACGATCGCGTAATTCAGCCCTTTCGGATCTGCAATCCCGTATCTCGAAAAGTTTACTTTGGACAATCATCTCGTTTCGCTCCCCCTTTTGATTTTACTTTTAATGGCAAAGAGATAGTATATTGTGGCTTTGGTTCCGAAAATGAATGCAGTAAAATTGATCTTAAGGATAAAATTGCACTAATAAAAAGAGGACCTAAAGATAATGGTATTTCATTCCACGATAAAAACCTAAATGCAAAATATGCAGGGGCTTCTGGATGTATTATATTTAACTACAATTCAAGCAGTTTTAGCCCCAACTTATTTCCAGAGGACGAAGAGAATCCTTATTCAGAGAACTTTATTCCTTGTATGATGATTAGTTTAGAGTTAGAAACTGAACTACAACCAGTTGTGGATGGATTGGGGTATATTGAGTTTTTAGATAAACAGTCTTCCGTTGCTAGTTATACTTCTGCTGGTCCATGCTACTCAGCAGACAATGGGTTTTTTAAACCAGATTTATGTGCCCCAGGTACTTCCATTTATAGTTCAGTCCCAAATTTTAAAAAGAAATCACTAAGTAGTTGGTCAAAAAAACAGGGAACATCAATGTCAACCCCTGTAATTACTGGATGTGCAGCGTTGTTACGAAGCAGGTATCCCTCTTTTCCTATAGAGGCAATTGAATCCCTGTTAATGAATACAGCTGATTTGATCAAAAATCCTCTTAATAACAATTATGTTTCGTTTCACTATCAGGGTGCAGGTGAAGTAAATCTGAAGAATGCCATGGAAACTCCTGTTTATGCTACTCCAAAATCATTCATAATTGCAGAAGAAAAAAGAGATGAACCTATAACTATTACCTTGCATAATTTCTCTAAAGAACCTATATCGATCAACATTAGTACCGAAATTGTTTCGAATAAAAAATACGCAAATGCCTTAGTGGGTGTTTTTGATAAACCATTTGTCACTATCAATCCTGAGTCAGATGAAACCATTCAATGTTGGTTATATCAAAATAATGAAATCCAGGAAGACTTTTTGGAGGGAGTTGTTTGGTTCGAAGTAATTGGCAACTCTTTCCAAGCAGATAAATTATTGCACATTCCATTTATTTACAGGACAAAGACCTTATTGAAAATTAACAACCCAATTTATGACGTGCAATACTCACTTTCATCTTTAGACATGAATAAAGAAAACTTTGGTTTTATTGGATTTTCTCTAGCGAGTGGATCTATTTATCGAGATGTTTTTTTTGATAAAGAAACGAATGAGATCATACGAAAAAAAGACAAAGTAAGAAATCTTGCAGAACAAGTATATGTTAATATCTACGATCAGAACGACAACAAAATTGACTCTCTTTTTATTGGTGATAACATTCCCATCGGGAATTACCAGATACTTTGGAATGGACTCGATTTATATCACAAACAATTCCTCCCAAACGGTCAATACTACTTTCAAGTTTCGATTCCCTTACATTATCGTTATTACTCTGTCGTACAAAACGAGGATGAATCAGAACAAATTACATATACAAAATCAGAAGATCAATTTCTCAAAAGCGAAAAAGTAAGTTTTGAGATAATAAACTCTACGTTACCTCCATTTCCTGAATTTTGCCTTTGCAGCCCTCAAAAAGTTAAAAACAGTAGCGTATTTGTTATCGAATTTTTATTAAAGAAACCCTTTGAGGGAAGTAGTGATGTAACCGTCACATTAGACCCCCTACTTGAAGTAATCGAATTGAATCCCTCCCCTTCCTCTGAAATTGCTTATCAAAAAGAAACTAATTCTATTCGGATGAAAACTAATATCCATATATCCCAAAAAAACAGTCGTTATTCTTTTGGTCAAATTTATGTTAAAAACACATTACTAGAAACTGAAAACTATCTACCCTCTTTTATGATAGAGGGTACCTTATCCTACAAGTATCCATTGAAAGATGTTATGCATAGAATATATACACCAAACATCACCACTTTACATTTTTCTCTCGGTGATTTTAATCATAATGATCATATTGATTCTGAAGACTATCGTCTAATACAGGGACAGTTTGGTAACACCGACTCAGATGAATCTTGGAACCCCGAGTATGATATTTTTCAAGATGGGACTATCGATGTGAAAGATTTATGGTATATGGTTAAACAACAATAAATAGACGAATAATGATGCAGTTTTATTTTTTGATATTACTTAGCTCAGGAGATTGATAAACTAGCAACCTGTCAATTTCAGATCGTTTTAATAATCGATACTCACCTGGGTTAAGATTCCCCAGAGATATATTACCAATGGCTGTCCTTTTCAACGACAAGACAGGATGCTGCATATAGAAAAACATATTTCGAATTTGTCTATTTTTTCCCTCTTCCAAAATTACTTTATACAGTGAGGATTCTCGATTCTTTGAAAGCAATTTGATAAAAGACGGTTTGGCTCGGTAACCATCCATAAAAATACCTTTTCGTAACCGTTTAATTACATCCATACTCGGAATACCCTTTACTCGTACTAAGTATGTTTTAGATACATGATGCCTGGGATCGGTTATTCTTTGAGAAAAATCACCATCATTCGTCAAAAGAATAGCTCCTTCAGACAAATAGTCGAGTCTTCCGACTGGAAATACGGGAAAATGAGGAGGAATGAAATCCATTACCGTTTTTCTCTTTTGTGGATCACTTCTGGTAGTAACTACACGCAAAGGTTTATTAAGTAAAACATAGTACCTGTTAGTAATTGGATGAATCTCTTTTTCATGGAAAAAAACTTTATCAGTAGATGGATCAATTAATGTCTCAGGTTTGCATATCATGTCAGAATTAACAAAGATATAACCGTTTCGAATAAACTCTTCACATTGTCTTCTCGAGCCAATATTACATGAGTTAACAAATGTGTGTAACTTAATCCTCTGTTTTTGTTGCATAAATCATCCTATATGTCTTCTGTAGAGCAAAAAACTTCCACTAAGTATGTTCAACTTGAACTGTTTCAGTACCCGATAATTTCATTCTAATTATATGATTAAATTTAGGAATTGCTCTTTTATCGTGAGTGATTGCAATAATAGTGCTTTTTGAAAAATAGTCAAAAATGGTATTAAATATATCTTCTTCTATTTCGTCATCTATAGATGAGGTAAACTCATCAAGTAACAGAATCTCTGGCTTCCTAACCATTGCACGAGCCAGTGTTAATCGTTGAATCTGGCCTTGAGATAATCGGAATTTCCTTGGATTAAGTACTGTGTAAATACCATTGGGTAGACACTCTACAAATGTGAGTAAATGCATCTTCTCCAACACACTTTTCACCCTTGCAACTGAAATTTTATGATCTCCCATTGCAATATTATCTAGTACCGTATCGACAAATAAATGGCTATCCTTTGATACATAACCAAAGTGCCTAAAATACTCTTCATCTGGAATAGAAGAAATGGGTACCGAACCCACTAAAATTTCCCCCTCTGATACTTTATAATAACGCATCAATAAATGGAATACTGTTGATTTACCAATACCACTTGGACCCACAATACATGTTTTCTCGCCATACTTAATGTCCAAGGTTAAATTATTGAAAATTGGTGGAAAATCTGGATAGTGAAAAGTCACATTGTTAAAATGTATGTCGAAGTTTAAAAGTTCAAAATCTTTCGTTGATTGCACTTCTGCATGATCTTTCATTATTGAATCAGTACCGGTGATGGAATTTAATTCTAGATTGCCAGTATCCAGAATTCTTTGCAACCTTTCAATATAGGGATGAATATTAGAATAATGTGTAATACTACAAAAAATATCTTGCATTTGTTTTGAACACTGCTGTAGATAAGTATGATAAGAAACCAATTCACCAATTGTAATCCCTGGATAATCTAAACATATCATGATCCCCCCAATAATGACGGGGAACAATGTCATATATAAACCCATACTCGAGATACTACCACTGGATAAGGCAGAATTCATAGCAGAAACACCTCTTTTAAGAAGATATTTCCGAACAAAAGCATGGAATTTACGTACAATATTTTCAGTTACTTGGAAAAAATGAATATCGTGGATGCCGGTAGTCGTGTCAAGAAATTTTTCATTTAAGTGCCGTAATTCTCGATTTGCTTCTTTTGCTTTGGATTCTAAATCGTGATTGTTCAGTAAAATAAAATAGACACTGGCTGGTATCGCAGCTAATGACAGTAAAGCCAATTCCCAGTTCCACAAAAATAAAAAGATAAGGACAGATAGAACACTGATAAAGTTAACAAAAAAACTAATAAAATACTCTCTGAAATAATCCTGCAGAACTTGAACTTCAAAACTATAGTGGGTTAATAAATCACTTGGGGTGTGATTTTTGTAAAACACATACTGCTTACAAACAATGCTTTCAAACAATCGTATTCTAAATGACTTAAAAACAGACGTGGAATACTTGTAATGCAACTCAACCTGGATATTAAAAACATAGTACCCGACAACATAGTTGATAGTTAAAAAAACTGATATTACCAAAAAACCTACTAGGTCTTTTTGGGGAAGAATTTGGTCGATTGATAATCCCAGCAAATATGGTCCAACGATTGTAGTAGCGATATAGGCCAATGTAAACAATATTGTAGGAGTAATATATCTTTTGGCAGATTTGAAATCAGGCTTTAGTAGTCTATACAAATCTGAAATAGAGTAAAAGAATAAACTATGCTTTGAGCTTATAGTACTCCTCCTAAAAAAGAATCAATAAGAACGTTTACTCAATATTTCCTTAATTTTCATTAATCGTATTGTTGTTGAACGCTCATTTTCTTCAAGCTTCGACGTAATATCTTTGATTGTTTTTTCCAATTCTGGAATCAGAACATATTCTAATGCATTTACTCGTCTTTTTGTGAGTTCCACTATTCTAGCAACTTCGTAGATTGAAAACTCCAATTCAGCCAGTTTCAATAAATCATCCAATATCAAATCAAACTCTTTAAGTACAATATCAAAGGCTGGATTCAAACCATAATTAGTATACACGGGTTTCACAGGATGTGTATGACTTATATGGAATTCTGGAAGAGTTATATTCATTATGTTCTTTTGAGACATAGTTAGGTCAAATTCGGCAGGATAGTCAGAAACAATATTTCTCATTTCTTCATCTGTTACAGTTGTTCTTAAAAATAAAAAGCGTTCAAGAATCTGAGGAAGTTTGTTGCCAACCTTTTTTTCCTGCTTCTCAAATTCTTTGGCCAATTCAACTAATTCTCGGGCAAGAGCTTCTAGCTTTTCCTTAAGTAATTTGTGTCCTCTAACTGCGGTTTTATGTCTCTTTCTAGTTTCCAGAAGCTTCATCCGAGTGGGGCTTACACGTTGAGACACTATTGACCGCCCTTTTTATAGTACTTTTCAATAAATTCATCTCGAACTCGAGTCATTTCAGTTTCAGGGAGAATTCGAAGTAAATCCCATCCTAAATCCAGTGTTTCAATAATTGTTCTATCTTCTCGATTGTGCTGTTTGACATACCGGTTTTCAAACTCTTCTGAAAACTTAATATACAGTTGATCGATTTCACTTAAAGCTGATTCACCAAGAATTACAGCTAGCTCCTGGACTTCTCTTCCGTGAGCATATGCAGCAAATAGTTGGTTCATTAAATTGGCATGATCTTCTCTTGTTTTTTGATCTCCAATTCCTTTATCTTTCAATCTAGATAAAGAAGGCAAAACATCTATTGCTGGGTAATATCCTTTCGCATACAATGAACGTGATACGAAGATTTGTCCTTCTGTAATGTAACCAGTTAAATCGGGTATTGGGTGAGTTTTGTCATCATCTGGCATCGATAAAATTGGCATCATAGTAATAGAACCATTTTTGTTCTTAATTCGACCACATCGCTCATAGATTGTCGCCAAATCTGTATACATATAACCAGGATAACCTCGCCTACCAGGGATTTCTTTTCTTGCAGCAGATACTTCTCTCAAAGCTTCACAATAGTTTGTCATATCCGTTAAAATAACTAGTACATGAATACCAAGGTCAAAAGCAAGATATTCAGCAGTCGTTAGCGCAAACTTTGGAACAGCAAGTCGTTCAATAACAGGATCATTGGCTAAATTGATAAACATAACAGATCGATCAATTGCCCCACTTTCACGTAATGAAGCAACAAACTCGTTAGATTCATCAAATGTAACACCCATTGCTCCAAATACAACAGCAAATTGATCGCTCTTTTTAAGAACTTTTGCTTGTCTGGCAATTTGCAGCGCTAACTCATTATGTGGCAGGCCAGATCCAGAAAATATAGGTAATTTCTGTCCTCGTACAAGGGTATTTAGTCCATCAATTCCAGATATTCCAGTTTGAATAAACTCGGAAGGATAATCTCGAGCATAAGGATTGATAGGCTCACCAATTGTACTTCTCGTTACTTCAGCAATAATATCTCCACCGTTATCAATTGGTTTTCCTAGTCCATTAAAAACTCGTCCAATAATGTCGGGGGATAAATTTATCTCACTAGGTTTTCCACGAAATCGAATTCGAGTGTTTTCTATGTTTAAATTCTCAGTTCCCTCAAACATTTGGACAAGAGCTTTATGTTCTTCAGCTTTTAAAACTTCACCGTGTCGCAAACTACCGTCAGGTAGATATATTTCTACCAGTTCACCATAGCTGCATCCATCTATACCGTCCACAATAACAATTGGTCCGGCTACATCAGAAAGGGATTTGTACTCCTTAATCATTCGATTCCTCCTGTTTCGTAGTAAGAGAATCTAATGCTTCTTGAATATTTGATGATAAATCACAAGTATCAACCTTTTCTTCTGGAATATATTTTACACGACTTATAGAAGATCGGATTGGAAGCTTCATTATATCTACAACCTTCAATGTTTTATTCTTCCGTATACGTTGCAATGCCTCTTTATAAAGCAGAATTATGTTCTGGATCATATAAAACTGCTTCAATCCACTGGTATAAGTATCGATATCATCAAAAGCATTTTGATGCAGGAAGTCTTCTCGAATCGATTTCGCAATTTCCATGACCAATTTTTCTGCTTCAGAAAGAGCGTCAGTTCCTACTAATCGAACAATTTCATTTAGCTCATTTTCTTTTTGTAGAATATTCATTGCCTGAATTCTATATTCTGGCCACAACTCATTTACATTCTTTTTAAAATAAGCATCCGTTAATCCGGAATATAGAGAATAGCTATTTAACCAATTAATTGCAGGAAAATGTCTTGCGTAAGCTAAAGAGGCTTCTAGGGACCAAAAAACTTTGACAACCCTAAGAGTAGCCTGTACTACAGGTTCGGATAAGTCGCCTCCGGGAGGAGATACAGCTCCAATCACGGACAAACTTCCCTCTTCACCACATAGAGTTTTCACTTTACCGGATCGTTCGTAAAAACCTGCTACTCGTGATGATAAATAAGCTGGATAACCTTCTTCTCCTGGCATTTCTTCTAATCTTCCTGATATTTCTCGCATTGCTTCTGCCCACCTGGAGGTAGAATCAGCCATTATCGCGACATTATACCCCATATCCCTAAAATACTCAGCAATTGTAATTCCACTGTAAACTGATGCTTCTCTGGCAGCAACGGGCATATTCGATGTATTAGCAATTAGAATAGTTCTTTCCATCAAAGAACGCCCAGTTTTGGGGTCCTTTAAATGAGGGAACTCCATAAGGACGTCTGTCATTTCATTTCCACGTTCACCACAGCCTATATATACAATCATATCAGCTGAAGCCCATTTTGCTAATTGATGCTGAATTACGGTTTTACCTGAACCAAAAGGTCCTGGTACACAAGCCGTACCACCCTCTGCCACAGGATAAAACATATCAATAACTCGTTGTCCTGTAATTAAAGGTTGAGTTGGCACAATTCTGTTTGCAAAAGGTCTTTTTGTACGTACTGGCCAAACTTGAATCATTGTAATCTCTTGCTTATTACCCCTATCATCTTGAAGCACAGCAATAGGTTCTAGGCCATTAAATTCGCCCTCTTCTATGGAAACAATTTTACCCCCCATAGTAGGTGGTATTAAAATATAATGTTTAATGGTTTCCGTTTCCTGAACCCAACCTATTTTCTGACCTTCTTGTATCTCATCGCCTTCTTTTTTCAAGGGATGAAAATGCCACTTTTTCTTTTTATCCAATGGCTCTACATCGATACCTCGGGCAATAAAATCACCATGCTCATTATAAATTTCATTTAAAGGTCTTTGAATTCCATCGTATATCGCTCCAATGATCCCTGGTCCTAATGTTACAGACAATGGGTAACCAGAAGGAACTACAGGTTCTCCAGGTCTTAGTCCGGTAGTTTCTTCGTAACACTGGATATAAACTTGATTTTTATGAAGCTCAATAATCTCTCCAAAGAGTTTTCCATTGCCAATACGTACTACTTCCATCATATGTGCTTGAGGCATATTATCTGCAACAATTAACGGACCAGAAATACTAACAATTCTACCTTGTTGAGTATCTTTATTCATTGTTATCTCCTTCAGTTTTAACAATATCAATCCCAACAGCCCTTCTTATCATGTTAGATAACTTTCGAACTGCGATATCTCTAGAGCCAGTATTCGTTGGTATTGATATAACAATGGCATGATTTTCCTGAATCAATAGCTCGTTTTCAGGGGATATCTCTGGGATAAAAGTTTCCGTTACAATAAAAAAGCGATATTTTTTTTCATGAATTTCTTTATCGAGTACTTTGTTAAACTCTTTCCTATCGTTTACTGGAATTGTGTGAAACGAAAATGCAGAAAATATTCTAATAATATCCCTTTCGCCTATAACACAACCTTTAATCCTATCTGATTGCATGAATAATTATCTCCTTCAAATTAGTACATGGAAGTTGATATCTTGTACAAACGTATAGCTTCTTTATCATCTCGATCTCTAGGATAAATCGTCCAAAATAGGAAACAACGTAATCTAAACTTGAACTTTCCCACGATGGCTTTCGAATCAGTTTCCAAAATAATTCCCACCAGTACGTTTCAAAACGATACATAAATGTAAAATCGATGGATTTAACAGGTTTTTCTTTTTCGATATAGGGAATCCAAAGACTTGAGACAATATCTAGTTCCAACGATTGAAAATTACTTTCAAAGAGACTATTCAGAGAATGCTGAGAGATAGATCCACCAGGATAATAAACGTCTTTTTCTTCAGGATCCTGTTGCATTCTATTTCTGATTAGCTCAAAAATATTAAATCGATCAATAACATAGGATGCCAAGAGTAATGTATATTCGGTACCATTTTTAGCTAATGTGTAAAAATTTTTCAAGCGCTTTGAAAAATCTTCATTTTCAAGAAATGGAAAAATTTCTTCTTGGGAAAATACTACAGAATGAAGTCTTTCAAGAAACAAACGAATATAACTCTCGGGCAGCATCATTTTTGTTTGATCCATTTCGCTAAAGTAAAAAGCCCAGAGATCGTTCTCAAATTTTTTTGCATCAAGAGTGTATTTAATTGTGTCGTATCGAGTATTTTTTAAGTTCCTAAATATATCTTCTAGAGTTAAACTCTGGTATAAACTCTTAATTGATTCTGCTGAAAGAAAAATCTCTTCTCGTGCTTTCAGAAAAGCGGAACAATATCCATACTCATAATCCTGAACTACTTTTTTAAGGTTTACAGTTTCATTCATCGAATAATTTTTTCCCAATGGTATTTTTGTTTTCATCAAGAAAGTCTTGTATTGTTTCTTGAAGAGGATAAATATATTTGACTCTTCCATCTATGCAAGCAATACCAGGTTCAATTAGGGAATCCACGCCCTTAAATGAATAGTTCGTTTCAAACTCAGCATTCTTTTCTGATTCAAATACATCTAAGAGTTCAGAACTACAGTACAAGTCACCTTTACCAGGTAAAACCTGATTCATTTTTTGTAGATATGCGGAAGGATTTTCTTTAATATCTTTAATATAAACTGCAAGCAATTTCTTCTGTACACGTAGAATTAAATCATGTCTCATGTGGAGAATTTGCTTTTTATAATCTGAATCTGCCTGAAATTTCATTCGATTCGTACGTCCGTGAAAATCATTCTCAAGGTGATCTTTTTGTGTTTTATCTCTCTGTAAAAGGTCACTCATAAAAGCGCTTAGCTCTTCATCAATACTCTTTTTAGTTTTATCGATTAAATTTTTTGCTTCTGTTTTTGCTTCAGAAGTAACAACTTCTTTTAGTTTCTGTATATTCATCTTAAAATATGGACGAACCTTGAATAAAAGTCAACAACAAGAATCCGCCAACAAATGCTAAAAGTGAGTATGTTTCAACAAGAGCAGGGAATAATAGTGCACTACCAGATTTTTCAGGTTGTTTAACAGTTAGATTTATTGCTGCAGCAGAGCTCTTACCCTGATATATCGCAGAAGAATAAAGAACAACACCAATCAGGATGAAAGCAATGCATAATGCTAAACCAGCCTGAACGGTCAAAGTTGCGCCAGTACTTAAACCCATTTGCTGCATGCCTAAGAAACAAAGTACAAATCCATACAAACCTTGAGTAGCAGGCAGAGCCATAAGAACAAACAAGCGTCCAAACAAATCTGGTTTTTCCGATAATGCTCCTGCAGCCTGGTTTCCGGATATATAAAGAGCTTTCGCTGAGCCCATGCCGCTGAGCATCAGACACACAAAAAGACCAACTACATTCCAACCTTGACCAGAACTGAAAAAGTACTTCATTAAAACATCTGCAAATGTCATTATTTTGCCTCCTTGATAATAAAGACATGCCTATATCGATGGGTATAAGCACAATACTCACTACCCCCATCTTCATAAAATCGACTAAACATCTCATAAAAGAGAAGTCTAACTGGGTGTACAAAAGATCCAATAATGTTTAAAAGAAAGTTGAAAATATTTAAAAACACGATCATTACAATCGTAAAAACAATTCCCACGACAGGAATACTGTTAAACATACTTGCAATCAAATTAAAAGACATTGCCATAGAGGAAGTTGCAACCATTAAAGCGGCTAAACGTAAGTAAGAAAGAATATCGCCAAGAAGTGTGGCAGCTCCGTAGGAGCTTTTTATACCGTACATATTTAAAAAGCCTTTAATGATTCCTTTAAATATGTTTTTCCCCCCCTGCAAGAAACCTCCAATAAAAATCATAATTAATGCAAAGATGCAAATCCATTGTGCTAAAGATACAAGAAGCTGTGGATAATATCCTGGAACAAGAAATTGACCTGCAAGAATGACAGCACACGGAATGAATAAAATCCATGATAAATTATTAAACACTGCTTCAGTATAGCTTTTTTCTTTCAGTCTTTGGAAAAAAGACATTGCAATAGCTACACATTGTAAAACAGCTCCTAAGTATATTACAACAACCATTAATGCTATGAAATTCTGGGATGGATTCATAACTCCCACCATACTTTTTAGAGTGATGAAAAAGGAATTACTAGGCAAATACGAAGTAGTAAAAAGATCCCCAGCCCATGATTCAGTTAATGCCCCAAAAATGAAAGCAAATAAACCGGCCCAGAAGAATATTTGAAAAAAATGAACTGTTCCGATATCATGTTTGTGCTTTTTCATAGAGTATGCACAGATTGCCATCAAGGACAACCCATAGATTCCATCAGCAAAAGCAATCCCGAAAAGAACAATAAAAACAAAACCAATTAAAGCAGTTGGATCAATAACTCCATATCTAGGTATTCCATACATGCGTACTAAAAACTCAAAGGGTTTAACCCAGGAATTATTAACAAGCTTTACTGGAGAATTAGTCGGATTTTTTTCAACATCAACATATACATTTGGATAAGAGTCCTCAATAATTTTTAGAATCTCATCTGATTTTGATGCAGGGATGAAGCCTTCAATATAAACAACTTGCTTTGTTTCAGCAAAGTGTTGAACTCCGTTTGCTCGATCCAATTGATTTAAAAGAAAATCTTTCCAAAGGTGCACAGATGTTGTACTGTTTGCATAATTCTGTAAAACTGAATCCCAATTAATAATTTGTTCTGAGTAGACCCTGATTTGTTCCTCGAGATTTTCAATAATTTCTTTTGGTTTACCCTCAAGGTTTTTAAAATTATGCTCCTTAAATCCTGCTCTTTTTAGATATTTTTGAATTTCTTGATGATCGCTTGAAGCATACAAGACAACAAAACTGATTATTTCTTTCTTTTGTTTTGCTGAAGAATAGATAGGGTATATCACCGAGTGTTCTGTAAGAAATTTAAATTGTTCAATGTCTTGAAGAGTTTTTCCTTCAGCTTTAAGAAATTTAACAGTTACTCTAGTAATGTTCGGAATATCACTAAAATTGAAACTAAATTTTGCAAAGGGGGTTAATTCAGTTATTAACGAAGAGTATAGATCAATTTGCTGTTGTGCTTCTTTCTTCCTTTCGGATAGAGAAGAAACTTCTTGATATACATCGTCAAATTGATTTTCATCCCTTATTTTTTCAATCTCGTGTTCAGTAAAAAGAGGTTTCTTTGGAATAAAATTATCTATGAATGCTTTTTTCTCTGGTTGTATATCCTGGAACACATTAAGAAGATAATTTGCTTTTTTCAAATTCTCCTTTACCTCTGAGAGTTCGACAGAGGAAGGAACAACTTCTTTGCCAAAGGAAGATACATTTTTTAAATGGACTACCCCATTCTCAAAAAGGATATCCCTAAAAATTGATACTTCCTTTTTGGGAACAACAAAACGGAATAAATGAAGTTTATCAATAGCCATATTAGTTACTTATTAAGATATAACCGAAACAAATCAATAATTGAATCAATCTGTTCTTCATATCTTTTGTTTGATCGGTTTAATAGTACAGAAAATTTTTGCTTGTATTCCTGTGTCAGTTCTCTTTTTAATGTATCAATTTGGTTGTTGAACTTCTTTTCTATGACTTCTATGTCCTGTTTTTGTTTACGTAGCCGCTCTACTTTCTCTTGTTCAAAACTTTCAACAATGGCTTTACATTCTTTTCTTGCATCTGAAACTAGCTCTTCAGATTCTTTTTCAAGTCTAGCTATAGTGTCAAAAACTTCTGAGTTCACAGTATATTACCTTTCTATTAAAAAATACCCATCAATTTTAACGTGAAGATGTAACAACTTCAACCTTTCCATTTTCCTCTATCCCCTGAACTACTGCTCCATCCTTTTTCATTTGAACAAGTAAATCAACTACATTTTGAGTAATAATCTCGCCAGGGCAGACAAATGGAATACCAGGAGGATAAGGGGCAATAATTCTCTTTGAAATATGTCCATCAGCATGTTCGAATGGGATTAACTTAAAATCCATATTAAAAGCTTCAGCAGGAGTGAACACCTGATAGGGTATTCTAGGGATACGAATAAACTGTTTCATGTTTGTTTTCCCTTTATTTTCCATAAACCATCGCATTGCATCTACTAAAATGTCGATATCTTCTTTCGTAGTTCCCCCGGTAATAAGCGAAAGAATATTGTTTAAAGCCGAAAGTTCAATCTCAATATTAAACTTACTATTAAGCATATGCTCCACTTCAAAACCAGAATGAAACATGGGATTTGTTAAAATACCCAGTTTTGTTGAATCCCATTCAATAATGCCAGATTTTCCAATAATATTCTCTGAAATGAATCGTAGACCATTAATTTTTCTCAATTCTTCTCTTGCATAAGTTGCGGTTTCAAGTGCTTTGGTCCATATATCTACTCCATGATGAGACATCATTTTTCTGCAAGCATCTATCGACATCATAAGTAAATAGTTTGGTGAAGAAGACTGAAGCATTGCCAGTATAGAAGACAGTCTATCAATATCTATTCTGTTACCGTTGACGTGAAGAAGAGCAGTCTGGGTTAAAGCTGGTAGAGATTTATGTGTCGACTGTGTGATCATATCAGCACCACGTTGAATAGATGAGGTAGGTAAATCGGGATGGAAGGGGAAGTGGGCACCATGCGCTTCATCAACCAAAACAATCAAGTCATTTTCGTGGGCAATTCTAATAAGCTCCATCATATTTTGTGCCATACCGTAATAGTTGGGTGAAGTCAGAAGAACAGCTTTTGCATCAGGATTCTCATCAATAGCATCCTGTAAAGTTTGAGGTAAAACCCCTGCCATAATCTGGTACTCAGGAATCATCTCAGGTTGAATCCAAATAGGAGTAATATTGCCTATTGTGATCCCACCAATGGCACATCGATGGGAATTTCTTTGAACAATCAATTTTTCACCTGGTTTAACAGCTGTCAGGATCATAGACATAACTCCCACTGTGCTACCATTAACTAGAAAAAAAGTTTGTTCAGCACCAAATGCTGATGCAGCCAATTCTTGGGAAGCCTTTAAAACACCTTCCGCTTTATGTAAATAATCGACTCCCTCAACCTCTGTTAAGTCATATAAGAAGAAATTGTTTTTAACAACTTCTTCTAAACTCTCTGGAATTATTCTAGCTCTGGCATGCCCAGGCATGTGGAATGCAGTTCTATTTTTGTTAACATATTTTTGTACAGCATCAATAAAAGGTGTCTCGAATTGAGAATACTTTTTCATTCACTAAGTACCTCCATTAAAATTTTATTTAGAATTTTGGGATTCCCTTTTCCCTTCGTTTTTTTCATACATTGCCCCATAAACAAACCAAAAAGCTTTTTGTTGCCAGCCTTATATCTTTCAACCTCTTTTTCATTTTCACGCAATACCTCTATTACTGTTTCTTTTAATGCGTTTTCATCTGTTACTTGTAGAAGTCCTTTTTCTTGAACTATAACAGAAGGATTCTTTTTTGTTTCAATGACTTCCTCAAATACAGTTTTCGCAATTGTTCCAGAAATTGTACCTTTTTTTATCAATGATAAAAGATCAGTTAACTGGGAAGGTTGAATTCCTACTTCATTTATAGAGCAATTCTTTTTATTCATACATTTCATAATTTCAGAGGATATCCAATTAGCAATGAGTTTTGCATCCTCAAAATGAGAAAGGCATTCATCAAAATATTGCAGTGTTTCAGGATTTTCAGTCATCAATGAAATATCGTACTCCGATAGATTGTAATTATCTTTTAAACGTTTACATGCTTGATGAGGTAATTCGGGCATTTGGGATACTGTATTTGTAATCATTTCTTCTGTTACAAACAAAGAGTGTAAATCTGGTTCTGGAAAATATCGATAATCAGACTTAGAGTCTTTTATTCGCATGGTTACAGTTTCACCCTTCGATTCATCCCAGGTTCTTGTTTCAGAAAAAATATTCTCATGCTTGTTTAGACAATCATCTTGGCGTTCAATTTCATATTTAATCGCTCGAACAACAGCTCGAAATGAATTTAAATTCTTAACTTCAACCTTTTGACCTAAAGATCCATCGGGATTGTCTAAAGAAACATTCACGTCACACCGAAGCGCTCCTTCTTCCATTTTTCCAGTAGATATTCCAAGGTACATAACAAGTTGCTGCAGTTTTTCAAGGAATAAACCAGCATCTTCTGGTTTTTTTATACAAGGAGCAGTTACTACCTCTAAAAGTGGAACTCCACAGCGATTGTAGTTTATTAGGGTTTTCTTTGATTCATTCTCATGAATCATCTTAGCCGAATCTTCCTCCACGTGAACTCTTTCTATTTGAACACTAGACTCGCCCACAACCAAGTAACCATTTGATATTAGTGGAATTGTATCTTGTGTTATCTGGTATCCTTTTGGCATATCAGGATAAAAGTAATTTTTTCTTGAAAAATCTGATATCAAATTCACAGTCCCATTCAGAGTTTTACCTAAGAGGATTCCCATTTCTACAGCCTTTTTATTTGGAACTGGTAGTGCTCCTGGATAACCCATACAAACAGGGCATACGTTTGTGTTTGGTAAATCTCCAAAACTAGCTTTACAGCGACAAAACATCTTCGTTTCAGTTAATAATTGTAGGTGTATTTCAAGACCTATAGTGGGTTGTCGCATTTCAATTCCTCCTGTAAATCGATTGCTACTTTTCGAAGTGTTTTTTCAGAAAAGCGAGGACCCATAATTTGCATCCCAACGGAAAAACCATCATTCGTAGTACCGGTTGGTATAGATATTGCTGGCATACCGGCTATAGCTGCAGGTATTGTCAAGTAATCTGAGTAGTACATTTCTAGAGGATCTTTCTTTTCTCCAAATTTAAATGGCAGATGCAACGAAGTAGGTAAAACTAAAAACTGACATTTTGTGAAAATGGCTTCCAATTCTTTTGCAATAATTTCTTTAGCATATAATGCTTGTTTATAATAATTTCCCTCAAATTCTTTCGAGAGAATAAAAGTACCCAAAAGTATTCTGCGTTTCACTTCCATTCCAAATCCTTCACTTCTTGTTTTAGTAAAAGACTCATTGGATGTTTTTCCATTTATCTGTAATCCATATTTTATACCGTCAAAACGAGCCAAATTAGAAGATGCTTCGGAATCAGCTATTATGTGATAAGCAGCCATTGAACAATCAAGGGTTTTCAAGTTAAAATCTGTTTTTGTATATTTCTCTTCTAGGATTCGTATCACTTTCTCATAGGTTTTTTTTACGGTTGGATCCATATCCAATTTTTCAATACAAGTAGCTGTGGCGAAAGAGTTAATTTTTCCTTCACGAGGTATTGTGTCCCACTCTTCCAGAGACGATGTGGAATCACTTGAATCATGACCTGAAATGACTTGTAACATCGTGAAAGCATCTTCTACATTTGATGCTATAGGTCCTATTTGGTCTAAAGTAGAGCAAAAGCTAATCATCCCGAACCGCGATACAAACCCATAAGTAGGTCTAATCCCTACTACACCACAAAAACTTGCTGGTTGTCGAATAGACCCACCCGTGTCAGTACCAAGAGAAACTGGAGAAAATCCCATTCTTACGCACGCGGCTGAACCACCAGAAGAACCCCCAGGAGCATATTCATGGTTAATTGGATTAAGAGTGGGATAAAATGCTGAGGTTTCAGTTGAAGATCCCATTGCAAATTCATCCATGTTTGCTTTCCCAATAATAATCCCTCCAGCCTGCTGAATTCTCTTTACAACAGTAGCATCATACGGAGAGATATAGTTTTTTAGAATTTTGGAAGCAGCTGTTGTGGGCAACGACTTAACATTAATGTTATCTTTAATGACTACGGGTACGCCTAGTAAAGGTTTTCGCTGAAGTTCTTCAGAACTAAGATGGTCTGGAAACGTATTAATAAATTCTTCAAGGTTGTCAATTTTTTTGTTAATAAAAGCATGGATCATGGGTTCATTTAAAGCAATGTTACTGATTAATTTGTTCATTAACTCCACATAATCCTTTTTTCCGTTGAGAAGACTATTCTGAATTTCTTGAATAGAAATCATGCTCATTTTTTTACCCCCTGATAATTTATAACAGGTGATAATACAAATTTCCCCTCTTTTAATGGAACATTGTTTTCCATCTCTTCAACATTTTTAAATATTGTAGCTTTATCTTCTTGTAGAAAAGTTTCGTGTCTAGTAAAATCTGCTTTGGCAACAGTCAAGTTTCTTATCTGATCGAATAAATCAGCAATCGAGTTTAGCTGATTCAGTAATTCGTCTTTCTCCTCTAAGCTTAAGCTAATAGCTGCTTTCTCACAAAGCAATACCAGAGACTCTTTATCAATTTTCACCTTATTCCCCACAGAGCATCACCGCATCTCTAGCAATCATAATTTCTTCATCTGTAAAAATAATATAAACCTTCACCTTTGAATCGTCTGTTGATATTTCCCTAGAAACCCTTGCATGGGGAAAGTTTCTATCATCATCAAGCTCAATGCCAAGGAATTCCATATTCTTCATACTAGTTTCTCTTACTTCTTCTGTATTTTCTCCTACTCCTCCGCAGAACACAACAGCATCAAGCCCATTCATCTCTGCAGCATAAGCACCAACAAATCTTTTTACCTGATAGGAAAGTATATCCAGCGATAAAAGACATCGTTCATGATTTTCTTTTGCTTTCTGGGTAACATCTCGAAGGTCTGAAGAAATACCAGAAACTCCCAAAAAACCAGATTCTTTATTCATTACTTTATCCACTTCTTCAACAGAAAGAGAAAAATTCTTTTGCAAGTACAAAGGAATTGCAGGATCAATATCCCCACATCTTGTTCCCATTTCAACACCCGAAAGAGGAGTGAAACCCATGCTTGTATCGAATGATTTACCTTTGTTAACCGCACAAATTGAGCTCCCGTTTCCCAAATGACAAGTAACAATTCTCAATTCTTCAAGGGGTTTCTTTATCCATTTGGCACATTCTTGCGAAACATATCTGTGTGAAGTACCGTGAAAACCATATTTTCGTATTCTTCCCGTCTCATAATACTTATACGGTAAAGGGTAAATATAGTTCTGAGAAGGGATTGTCTGGTGAAACGCGGTGTCAAAAACTGCAACTTGAGGTGTTCCTGGCATTAATTTTTCACAAGCTTTTATCCCTTCAAGATTCGCTGGATTATGTAATGGGGCTAAGGGAATACACAATTCAATCTCATCCATTACTTCTTTGGTAATTATCACTGAATCATCGAATTTTTCTCCACCATGAACAACTCGATGCCCCACCACATCAATTTCTTCAACATTCTGAATAACACCATGGTTTATATCTGATAAATGTTTAAACAGAAGATCTAATCCATCAGTATGCGTCGGTATTGGGGGAGACTTTTTTATTGCATCCCCTTTGTGATTTTTATATTTGAAACCACCTTCATCCATTCCTATTCTTTCAACGATTCCACTGGCCAAAACTTCTTCTTTTGCCATTTCGTAAAATTTGTACTTAATAGATGAACTACCACAGTTTAATACCAATACCTTCATTGAGTCCTCCGTATAAAAAATATAATCACAAATTTAGTTTACATGATAATTTTCTTTTTTTTTGTCTTTTTTCGTTACTCTTTCGTTACAGTTTGCAAAACACACTTTGTAAAAGCCTAATAGTAGAGTATAATAGTACCATAACATCATGCTAGCAAAGGAGGAAATTATGTCGAAGAAAATACCTACCATTCATATTGGAAAAAGCGCACCCGAGTTCTCTTTGATGAATCAAGAACACAAAACAGTTTCATTATCTGATTTCCAGGGCAAATGGGTTGTTTTATTTTTTTACCCTAAGAATAATACTCCCTCATGTACCAGATTAATCAAATACCTATCAACCAACCAAGATCATTTTGAAAATAAAAATGCTGTTATAGTTGGAATTAGTCGAAATACACCAAAAAGCCATAGTAATTTCATCCAAAAGAACAATTTTACTTGCATGTTATTAAGTGATCCAAATCGTGAAGCAATATTAAAATATCAAGCATGGGGAAAGAAAAGACTTTTAGACCAAACCCACGTTGGAGTGAAAAGAACAACTTACATTATCGATCCCAAGGGAATAGTCAGATACAAATATACAAATATTCGAATCGCAAGTCACGCAGAAGAGATTCTAACTGAGATTGAGAAATTACAGTCACTCCCAGGAGAACATATTTCTTGACTATTAAATCGAAAACTCAGTTAGGTTTTATGCCTTCCTTTTTCCATGAAACACAGGATTCCCTTTTCACTGATAAGCAACTAAGTTATCCATTTCATTTTTTCTTTATCATCGTAAGCATCAAATCTCGAAAAGACAGATTTTTATTGCATTCTATCAACGATTTACGAAAGGATTTTAAAAAAGCATATCCATCTTTAGAGCAACATATCCATTTCTTTTGTATGAGCAGTGACACACCTGAAACTCTTAGAAAGAAAAAATATCCAGAAATATCGTTTTTTGAAATCCTTTCAAATTCTGACAATCGATTTTTTCAAAATCTATCTGCTCTTCGGGAATTTAACAAATTTAACATCAAAGCATCAGAACCAATCCGGTATTCCTATCTATTTGATTCTCAAAGAAAGATCCTTTCCCGTTGGGATCCAGGATTTCTCCCTTCTCCCTTAGACTTATTCGAAAATCTGTAATTTCATACAATTTCTTTCCAATCACTTTTGGAGGTTTTCTCAATTTTTTTATTCAATCGCTAAATTATTGGGAAAAATAAATAAGAGGAGTGAACTATGTTTAAGAAAAAAAAGCAACACAACGATAAACAAAGTACAGATGGCTACTACATAGAGAACATAAATAATGATTATGCAGAATTAGCAATTGAGCTGAAAGATACTATTGAAGCCAACAATTCGCTTGTGCAGGAAATGAATCATATTCGTTTTAGTGCAAGAAGAGATAGAGAAAATGAAAAATGTTCACTGATTGCAAAAATATCGTCGCATTTACTCCAGGTTCAGGATAATCTTGAAAGAATTTATAAAGCTTCCGAAAACAGTAGCAATATCGAGTCCATTCACAAAGGTATAGAAATGGTTATAAAAGAACTGGATAAATCAATTATCGAAATGAATCTAAGTAAAATTGATTGTATAGGAAAACCTTTTAATCCCTTGAATCAGGAAATAGGAGGAATGACCTCATTGCATGATTTTGAAGATGATGTTGTTGTTGACGTTCTTCGATCAGGCTATGAATTCGATGGAAAAGTAATTCGACCCTCTCTTGTTGTTGTAAACAAAAAACCTTTGCAAAAAAATGACAAGGATGGGAATAATAGTACTACAGAAAAAGAAACTCTACAGGAGGATAATATATGTCAAAAATAATCGGAATTGATTTAGGTACTTCTAATTCTGCAGCTGCAGTAATGATAGGAGGAAAACCAACTATCATCCCAGCCGCTGAAGGTACTAGCGTTGGAGGAAAAACGACTCCATCGTATGTTTGTTTTACTAAAGATGGACAAATGCTAGTTGGTGAACCCGCCAGAAGGCAGGCAGCATTAAATCCAGACGGCACAATCTCTAGTGTTAAAAGATTAATGGGGACGAAAGAAAAAGTTCATGTATTCGACAAAGAATACACTCCTCAACAAATATCTGCTTTCATTTTACAAAAGATAAAGAAAGACGCTGAAGCTTACCTCGGAGAAGCAATCAGCAAAGCTGTAATTACAGTTCCAGCATATTTCAACGATGATCAACGTCAAGCTACGAAAGATGCCGGTTCAATCGCGGGGTTAGAAGTAGTGAGACTTGTTAATGAACCAACTGCAGCTGCCTTTGCCTATGGATTAGAAAAATCTGATGAAAATATGAAAATTATGGTTGTGGATCTTGGTGGCGGAACACTCGATGTAACAATTATGGATTACGGTAGTGGTGTATTTGAAGTTTCCTCTACCTCTGGAGATACCCATCTCGGCGGAACCGACATGGACAAAGCTCTCTTTGATTTTGTATGTGGTGAGTTTAAAAAAGACTCCGGAATTGACCTTTCAAATGACAGATCCATTCACTATAGACTTTATGAAGCTGTTGAAAAGGCAAAAATTGAGTTATCTACTACACTTGAAACTGAAATTAATCTCCCATTTATCACAGTTGATTCCAATAATACACCTCAACATTTAAACATCAAGATAACACGTTCAAAACTTGAACAGCTTGTCAAACCTATTGTAGATAAGATTAATACTCCAATGGAACAATCTCTTAACGATGCAGGACTGAATCCCACCAAAATTGATAAAATAATTTTAGTTGGTGGTCCAACCCGTATGCCTATAGTTCAAAAAGCGATTGAAGATTTTATGGGAAAGAAAATTGAACGAGGTATTGATCCAATGGAATGTGTTTCCATGGGCGCTGCGATCCAAGGTGGTATCATCACAGGAGATGTAAAAAATGTTGTTTTAGTTGACGTTACACCTCTTTCGTTAGGTATTGAAACGTTGGGTGGTATCTGTACAAAAATGATTGATCGTAACTCACCGGTACCAACTTCGAAATCCCAGATCTTCTCCACAGCTGCTGATAATCAAAATAGCGTTGAAGTACATGTGTTACAGGGTGAACGAAGTATGGCTTCCGATAATGTTTCTTTGGGTAAATTTATTTTGGACGGCATAGCTCCAGCTCCAAGAGGTGTTCCTCAGGTAGAAGTTACATTTGCTATTGACGCAAATGGTATACTGACTGTTACTGCTAAAGATAAAGCAACAAACAAAGAACAGCATATTACTATTACAAATGCAAACAAACTTTCAGATGAAGAAATTGAAAAAATGAAAAAGCAAGCTGATGAATTTGCAGAACAAGATAAAAAACGAGCTGAAGATATTGAAATCAGAAATAGAGCCGACTCACTAGTATACTCTGCCAGAAAAAGTCTCAAAGATCTAGAAGACAAAGCTGACAAAAATGATTTAGAAGAAGCAAATAAAAAGATCGACGATCTTGAAAAAGCTTTAAAAGATAACATGAATGGAGAAGAACTAAATAAACTTATGGACGAAGTTTCCCAAGCAATTAGTAAAGTGGGTGAAAAAATCTATCAGCAGGAACAAACTGCTAATGAAGCATCCACCGAAGAATCTTCTAACAACACTTCAGATTCCAACGACTCAGGTAATGATTCTACCGAAGGTCAAGCTAAAGAAGTCTAATCTAGAATTGAAGGTAAAGAGCATTGGCTAAAAAAGATTTTTATAATGTTTTAGGGGTGGAGCGTGATGCCACCCCTGAACAAATTAAGGCTGCTTATAGAAAATTGGTCATGAAGTTTCATCCAGATGTCAACAAAGACTCTGATGCAACACAAAAAATGACTGAGATAAATGAAGCATATGATACTCTGAGTGATCCTAAAAAAAAACAGATGTACGATATGTACGGAGAGGCCGGAGTAAACAATCAACAAGGTTTCGGCGGAGAAGGTTTTGGAAGAAATTCCAATATAAATATGAACGACTTCTTTCGTCAATCTGGTTTTGGAGGAGGAACAGGAAGTATTTTCGATGATATTTTTAGTGCTTTCTCAGGCTCTTCAAGACAACAGAGTCGTACAAAACCAATGGGGCGTCCTGGATCTGATATACCCTTTAAAACAAGTTTAACCTACAAAGAAGTTTTACATGGGAAGAAACTTAAAATTGAACTAGATCGATTTGTACCCTGCGAAGAATGTGGTGCAAGTGGAGCCAAGAAAGGGACTCATCCCGAAACCTGTTCCACTTGCAAAGGTTCTGGGTATGTTCAGCAACAGCAGCAGAGTTTTTTTGGTGTTGTGAACACGGTATCAGAATGTCCCACATGCGGGGGTACTGGTAAAGTAATTAAGGAAAAATGTGAAAAATGTAATGGTTTTGGTCGAATACGAAAAAAATCTACTATCGAATTGTCTATTCCCCCAAATATTCCTGAAGGAACAAAAATAAGGTATAGTAATTATGGTAATGCAGGGATTAATGGTGGAGCTATTGGTGATTTGATTGTAACAGTTCATTACAAGCACGATAAAAGGTTTAAGAAAGACGGAATAAACCTAATCTATGAACACAGCATCCCTTTTACGAAAGGAATACTAGGAACCTCTTTTTCTGCCCCAACTATAGACAGCGCTGAAACTATTAAAGTTTTACCCGGAACTCAATCTGGGAAAGAAGTGGTTCTCAAAGGAAAAGGTTTGCCTAACAATCGAAGGCGGAAGGGCGATATTATCGTACGCATTTTAGTGGACATTCCGCCGATCAGTAAACTTTCAAAAAACCAGAAAAAGTATATTCAAGAAATTGACAAAGATTTATCCTAGCTAAAATAGAGTATCCTAGTTCATGATTTTTTCGGGATACTCTATTTTAAAATCATCCGAAATCGTTTTTAACATGAACTGAATCATAAATCGATTGTCCATTTCGATACCAGAAATAAACATCCTACCTGCCAATACTTGATTTGTATTTGGTTGTGTGTATATGTACAGATCTATATTCTGTATACCGTCTTCCCACTTACCTTTATAGATATGGACTACTTTGGAGCCGTAGCTTGCAACCAATGAAGGATCAATCTCATCGAGAAAAACGATATCTCCATTGTCATTTAGATACATTTCTTCTTCTAATGAAAACTCTAGATTTTTTTCTTTTGGTATATAATGATTCATCACAGAAATTACTTTCCATGGTTGAAGCCCGGTTTCAGGTAAATAGTCAACCTCTTTATAAAAAGAAGACTCAATTTCTTTACAGTACAGCTTCTCCTCGTAAAAAATCACTTCCAAATACTCTTCAAGGTTCCCATCAAGATCATTCCAAATCTGTTTTAGATAGTAGTTACTATCAATGTCGGTTTGATACAATCCAAAAGTTTTCTTAGTTTTAAGGGTATAGGGATATTGTTCTCTTTTTAAATAACGAAAAGAATAGGGTTCAACAGGTTTTTCAAGTTCCTCCATTAAAGAATTTAGTAATTCTTTAGCTTTAAATGAAAGAATGGTAATCCCGTCGGTTGTTTTATTAGGAAAAAGGTCAATTGATTCAAATTCAACTCTTTCAATATCTTTTTGAACAGGTTTTACTTCATTCTTTTCTTTATACTCAGACCAAAAAAAGTAACCCATCGCCAGCACAAGGATAACAATCAAAAAAACAGTCAAACGCTTTGACATAGTTTACCTTTCTACTTTAGTATCTATAGAAAATGAGATTGGTTTGTTAACAGAAGAAATTTGGAAAATCTGAACCAACTCTGATTGATTGGATCTTCTTTCAGATACAATTCCAGCTACTAGAATTTCATCATTAGAAACAAACAAAAGAGCTTCCATGTCTGTTTTTTCTTTCCATCGAAGATGAACCAAATTTACGGTTTCAATAAGATTAATATAGTCTGCATATGAAACAAGTTTGCACTCTCCGATATGATCAATTTCCTTAATAATCCAGGGTTCAATCCTTCCAACAAGGTTGTTCAATACTCTTTGAGGAGGTTGAATCATCTCAATTGTTGCTGAATTTTCATCAACTCTTATCCAACCAGTTCCAGGTGAGCCATGGTAATATATAGTACCATCTAGAAAATAGATGTCCCTTTGTTCATTGGTGAATCCTTTCTCATCATCTTGAACGAACTTGTAATGTACATCGTTTTGGGAATTTCTCTCATATAGAGTATATACAGTCGAAACCTTCGAATCATTTTGAATAGAAATGGTTGTATACCGAAAAGAATACGATGTAAATTTACTATATTTATTAAGGATATCATCAATATAGAGTAAATAAAGATCTTTTTCGTTGATTATATCTTTGAGAACGATAGAAGAATATCCCGTTTGATTTGTAGGCTTATCCATTGTTAAGAAGTCCATTAATTCTCTACAATTCTTTATCTTACACAATTTCCACCGAGTATCATCTTTCAGAAATACTAGGTCTAAGCTTGCTATAACTTCGTTTGATAAAAGCTGATAAATAGGTAACTTTACTATCGCTTCATTTTTGGTCAGTTTTGATACAAAAACAGGAATTCTATTTTCAAAATATAGATCTTTGTTTTGACATAATTGTTTCAAGCTATTGTTGCTGCTATCTTCTGAAAGCATACAGTCTCCATACTCAACAATATCAGAAATACATTTTTCTATGTACAGATTCAAAGCATCATCATTCGTTTTGTTAAAATAATCATGCATCTCTATTTTTTCAGACAGAAATACCAAATCCGATGTTTCATATGCAATTGACTTTGCGCACGCTCTAACATCGCAGTATTCCATGAAAGAGTTCAGATTTCCATTTAAAAGACTTTTATTTATTTTTAACAGTACGGGATAAGGGGAAGTAAAAAACAAAAAAATGCCATAACTAACCAATACAATCCCAACCACTATACAACTCAAAACCAAACATCTTTTACTTTTGATACTCATAAACTTCTCTAATAACTTTTGTTTTTCATACATTATAAGTAAAATTTTAACATGAATCTATATTTTGGTTATAGCGAAGAAATGAATCCAATCTTTATGAATCATCTTGCCGAATCGGCAGTTTTTTTTGGTGTTGGGAAGCTCAAAGATTATCGGTTTGTAATCAATAAAATGGGAAAAGCTACAGTTGAATACTCTCCTCAATCTTACACGTATGGTATTGTTTGGAACATATCAGAAGAAGATTTTTTTCATATAGAAAAATTTAGACAAACATCTTCTTCCATCGATCAATGTGTAGTCAAAACACCCATCACGATTCTTCGTAACCCACAGAATGAAAGACTATCGTATAGGGTTAAACATAACAGAATAAGCTCTGATGTAGATTGTTCTTTATTCAAGGATTCAGTCCATACAATCGGAAACGCTTCAGAAGATTACATACGTGATATCACTTTTTCTTTGAGTCAATTTGGAATACCTCAAGAGTATCTACAAGAGATTCGTTTTTGGTCTTTATAAATTTATTTTTTTAGGAGGTTTTATGAAACCAGCAATTAGAAAATGGGTAAATTTTTTCGTTTTTATTCTCACATTACTTGTTAATTGGGCTGCTTCTAGTTCATTCTTTAACAATACGAGTATGTCTGAAGCTGCAGCACGCTACGAAGTCTGGATAATACCATCTGGATTTACGTTTGGAATATGGTCAATCATCTATTTGTTTCTTATATGCTTTGTGTTTTTCCAACTAAATACTCGTAATAGTAAATCAAACCATATAACTTTAATCGGTAATTATTTTATTTACAGCTGCATTCTCAATGCTCTTTGGCTTATAACCTACCAATATAATCTTATATGGCTTTCACTGATTATAATGATCGCTCTATTAATGGTTTTGGTTAGGATTTATACAAATATTCGTAAGGATCATAAGTTTACTAGTCAAGAAAACTGGTTTATTAAATTTCCGTTTTCTCTTTATACAACCTGGATTACATTAGCTACTATATTAAACATTTCTTCTTTTCTGCAACAAATGATCGTTGAATACAATTGGAGTTTTATTAACATATTTCCAACTCAAGTGTGGAGTTTAATTGTAATCACTGTGGCACTTTTTCTTGCACTCATGTTTCTATGGTATAAAAAAGATCCCGTATCCTCACTTGTTTTCATCTGGGCACTCATTGGTATTTCTCATAAAAATTATGTTTGGGCAAATGCCAAAACAACTATAAATGGTGTAACTGTTTTAGGTATTAATCATCTGCTAATTGTAGTCTATTCATTAGCAGGTATTGCAATTATAGTTTCTGCTCTTGCTAAATACTGGATTGTAAACAAGGAAAAAAGAAAAAATCTATACTAAAAAGCAAATCAAAAAAAAAGGGGGGGCTGAATATTCAGCCCCCCCTTTTTTTTTGATTTTTATCTAATTAAACAACAGATCCCTCAGCCATTTTTCTGTAGGTTTCATATCGTTCTTTAGCATCTTCTTCAGCTTTATCAAATAAATCTTGTGCAATTTCAGGAAAAGATTTTTCTAGAGAAGTATATCGTACTTCACTCTTAATAAATTCCTGGAAAGAAGCGGTAGGTTCTTTCGAATCAAGAATAAATGGATTCTTTCCTTCTTCCTTTAACGTTGGATTAAATCGATAAAGATGCCAGTAACCAGCTTCAACAGCACGTTTTTCTTGTTCCTGGGACTTACCCATTCCAAGCTTCAACCCGTGGTTGATACATGGCGAATACGCAATAATTAAAGATGGACCTGGATAAGCTTCTGCTTCAGACATCGCTTTCATAAGTTGATTCTTGTTTGCCCCCATAGCAACTTGGGCTACATATACATAGCCATAGGACATCAACATTCTTCCCAAATCTTTTTTCTTAGTTCTTTTACCAGCCGCAGCAAATTTAGCTACAGCAGCTTCAGGAGTAGACTTGGACGACTGTCCACCTGTATTAGAGTATACTTCAGTATCAAACACCAGTATGTTTATATCTCTACCAGATGCCAAAACATGGTCTAGGCCACCATAACCAATATCATAGGACCATCCGTCTCCACCCCAAGACCATACAGAACGTTTTACAAGATAGTCTTTGCGTTGAGAAATCTGATCCATAATCTCTCCAACTCTTCCTTGGAAAGATGAACCTAACAACTTAAGAATTTCCATCGAATAAAGCTTCGATTCTTTTGCTATCTCTTTATTCTGAATCCAATTCTCAAATACACTCTTCATTTCAGGATCAATGTCAAGAGTTATTAACTCTTCCATTAATACTTTTAAACGGTTTCGTATTTGATCTACTGCAAGTAACATACCGAAACCATACTCAGCATTATCTTCAAACAAAGAATTAGCCCAAGCAGGTCCTTTTCCATTTGCATTTTTACAGAATGGGATAGAAGGAGCACTAGCTCCCCAAATTGAAGAACAACCTGTTGCGTTTGCAATTAACATTCTATCGCCAAACAGCTGGGTTGCCAACTTAGCATAGGGTGTTTCACCACAACCAGCACAAGCTCCAGAAAACTCAAACAACGGTTTTACAAATTGAGAACCTTTGACAGTATGAATATTTACTTCATCAAGTTTTTCAGAAACAGATTCTACAGCCCAATTAAAGTTCTCTTGTTCGCTTAATTGTGTGTCAAGTGGTTTCATTGTAAGAGCTTTATCTTTCGCAGGACAGATATCTGCACAGTTTCCACAGCCGGTACAGTCAAGAGGGTCAATTTGGATAACAAACTGATATTTATCCAAGCCTTTTCCTTTACCAGGAATAGTTCTAAAACCATCAGGCGATTGACTTGATTCTTTTTCATCTAACAAGAAAGGTCTGATTGCAGCATGTGGACAAACAAATGCACACTGATTACATTGGATACAGTTTTCTGGAATCCAATGTGGAACATTAATTGCTATTCCTCTTTTTTCATATGCACTTGTGCCTGATGGAAATTCACCGTTTTCTCTAGTCGTGAAAGCACTTACAGGTAGGTTATCTCCTTTTTGGAGATTCATTGGTTCAAGTATGTTTTTAATGAAAGCAGGAACATCGTCATTGTTAGATGATTTTTCATCGTCAACAGATAGTGAAGACCATTCAGAAGGGATTTCAATCTGTTTTATATCTTCTATTCCTTTGTCAACAGCAGCATAATTCATATTTACAATCTTCTCTCCTTTTTTCCCATAAGTATCTTTAATGGCTTTTTTAAGGAGTTCGATCGCCTTTTCTAATGGTAACACACCAGATAATTTGAAGAATACAGCCTGCATTATCATGTTGATTCTGTTGCCTAATCCAATTTCTTCGGCAATTTTCGTTGCATTAATTGTGTAAAATTTAATGTTGTTCTTGGCTAAATGACATTTCACTGAAGAAGGCAACATATCACTCAGTTCAGATTCATCCCATTTACAATTTAATACAAATATACCTTCTTTTTTTAATCCTTCTAAAACATCATAGTGACCAATATAGGATTGATTGTGACATGCAATATAATCTGCTTCGTGAATAAGATAAGTTGATTTAATAGGTTTATCACCAAAACGTAAATGAGATACCGTTACTCCACCTGATTTTTTTGAATCATATGCAAAGTAACCCTGAGCATACATGTCAGTATTATCACCTATAATTTTAATTGCATTCTTATTAGCACCAACTGTTCCATCAGAACCCAATCCCCAGAATTTACAACGGATTGTACCTTTTGGAGCAGTTACAATACGTTCAGTTTCGACCAAGGAGGTATTTGTTACATCATCGTCAATACCAATCGTAAATTGGTTCTTCGGAGTATCTAGCTTAAGATTATCAAATACAGCCTTAATTTGGGAGGGAGTTGTATCTTTAGAACCCAACCCATATCTACCACCAACAATAATTGGTGCATGTTCATTGCGATAGAATACGTTTCTTATATCCAGATATAGTGGTTCCCCATTTGATCCAGCTTCCTTTGTCCGGTCAAGAACAGCAATTTTCTTAACTGTTTTAGGAAGGGCAGACAAAAAATGTTTTGCACTAAAAGGTCTATAAAGACGAACTTTGATAAGTCCCACTTTTTCCCCTTTAGATAGCAAATAATCAACTGTTTCTTCCATTGTTTCAGTCGCTGATCCCATTGCTATAATAACTCTTTCAGCATCAGGATCACCGTAATAGTCAAACAAATGGTACGAACGTCCTGTAATCTTTGATACTTTTTCCATATTCTTTTCCACAATTTCGGGTAAAGCATCATAGAATAAATTAGCAGATTCTTTAGCTTGGAAATATATATCAGGATTTTGTGCAGTACCCATAATTTTCGGATGATCTGGGTTTAATGCGTTGTCACGGAATTTTTTTACAGCATCAAAATCAAACATTGATCTTAATTCATCGTCGGAATAGATTTCAATCTTTTGGATTTCATGCGAGGATCGGAATCCATCAAAAAAATGAACAAATGGTAATCTACCTTGAACACTGGATAGATGAGCAACAGCTGCTAGATCCATAACTTCCTGGATTCCACCTGAAGCTAACAAAGCAAAACCAGTTTGTCTTGTAGCCATTACATCAGAATGATCTCCAAAAATTGAAAGTGCATGAGCAGCAACAGCTCTAGCTGAAACATGGAATACGCCTGGTAGTAGTTCTCCAGCAATTTTATACATATTAGGTATCATTAACAACAAACCTTGTGATGCAGTAAAGGTAGATGTTAAAGCACCTGCTGCTAAAGAGCCGTGTACTGCACCAGAAGCTCCAGCTTCTGATTGCATTTCAACAACATCAACAGTTTGTCCAAACAGATTCTTTCTTCCATTGGCAGCCCAAGAATCCATATGTTCTGCCATCGGGGAAGAAGGAGTAATTGGAAAAATAGACGCAACATCAGTAAATGCATATGCAACATGAGCGGCAGCAGTATTGCCGTCCATGGATTTCATTTTTCTTGCCATGACTTACCCCACTTTACATAAAGAGATTTTCAAGCTTTACTATACAATGAAACAAGGAATACACAACCAGAAAAAACAACAGAAAAGTTACTTTGACTTCGGCAATCGTATGATAAATGTAGTACCTTTTCCTACTGTTGATTCCACATTAATTGTCCCATTAAACAGATCAACAATCTCTTTACATATTGCAAGACCCAAACCCGTACTTCCCGATCTTCTATTGACTACCCCTGATGTTTGAGAGAAAACTCTAAACAGTTTTGGGATTTCCTTTTTTTCAATCCCTTTTCCCGTATCAATAACTCTAAATTCAATCCATTGCTTCTCTTTCTCCTGAGCCTTTATCGTAACACTTCCTTCGTCAGTATACTTTATTGCATTGTCAATCAAATTACCAAATACTTCATATAACTTATCACTATCAATACTAATCGCAGGATCTTTTAAAGGAATTGAAATTTCTAATTGGAGATTCTTTTTTGAGGCCACAGGAGTATAGGCATCCTTAATCTCCGTAAAGAAATCTTCAAGATTTACTGCTTCATAACTGAGCTCAACTTTTTTTGCTTGCAATTTCTGATAATCTAGTACGTCATTGATAATTCTTGATAGTCGATTTATATTATTTTTGCTAATATTTAGAACATTTCTTTGTTCCTTTGTAACGTCCCCCATGTCCAATATACTAGTAGCTTCTTTAATGACAGTTAAAGGTGTTCTCATTTCATGAGAAACAGTGTTAATAAATTCATTTTTTGCGCGATCCATATCTTTAAATATTGAGATATCATAATCTGATCCTCTAAATCCAACGACTGTACCATTAAATAAAATTGGAACACCATTGGATGATACTGAGAGAACTTCGCCTTCTTTAGTATTCAATTCGGTAAGTACATTTTCGAATGGAGCTCGTTGGGCCATTTGCTGTTCTAACAGATTCCGAATTTTTTCTTTTTCTGAATTGGTATGCAGATCATACCAATTCACTTGATGCAATATTTCATCAGGTCGATATCCTAATAGGTCTTTTATATACGGGCTTATATAGGTTACTAACCCAGATTTATCAATTTCCCAGATGATTGTTTTTGATTGTTCAGCAACTTGCTCAAGTCTTTTTTTGTTCTGCTTTTCTTCTTCTTCAAGTAAAATTCTTTCCAGAACTAAGGAAGATTTAAAGGCAAACGAATCGAGAGTATGTAAGTTCTCTAAATCCTTCTTACCGGTTGTCAGAATAAATAGATTTCCAAAATGTCCTTTATTGCCGGATAAACCAATCGTATAGGTTGTTTTAACATTGGTCAGTTTTTTTAAGACTTGAATAATACTTTTAGAAAAGATTCCAATTGTTTCCAGTATCAGCTTATTAGGAATCGCTATCACAGTTCTACTTTGAAGTATCGATTTGTTATCTTCTTTTATCCTAATTCTTTCTCTGCTCAATCTGGTGAAAAAGTATTGCATAAGTTTCTCGTTTAAAGACGACATACTGGTTGAGTAATTTTTGGATATCAAGGTGTCTTGCTCAGGATTTGTTTGCATAAGAAATACGATACTATTAGGAATTTTCTCACTTAAGGTTTTTGTAATATATGGGTAAAGCTCGTCTAATGAACTTTTTGTTAACAATTCTTGATGTTTAATAACCAGCCATTCAAGCTCTTCTTTTTGAAGTTCTGCATTCATTTCAGCTACTTTTCGTTGAGATATGTCAATAATTGTTCCAGTCATTCGGATCGGTTTTCCGTCCTTATTATGGGCAGTAAATTTACCCCTTTTAGTAACCCAAACCCAGCTACCATCTTTCTTTTGGTATCTTACATCTTCTACGTAATACGGCTTTAATCCAAGCAAAAGCTTCTGGTAGGCTCTTCGACCGTTCTCTAAATCATCTGGATGAGTAATAGTACTCCACTCTGATATCTTTTTTCTGTTTAATTCTTCAATGGAATATCCCAGAATTGATGCAAAACGATGATCAAACAGTAATTTGCCCTCAATTAAATCCCAATCCCAGGAACCAATATTGGATGCATCCAAAGCCAATTCTAGTTTTTCTTCAGATAATCTAAGACTATCTTCAGCCTTGAGCCTTTTCTGATGGTTAAATATTGATTGCAGAGTATTGTAAAACAAATGACTAACTCGATCTGATAAAGAGTGAACATAAAACATCGTAGAAGAAGGGAGTTTATATTCAGGATCAGTAACAATAAAGAACCCAATCAATCTTTCATTGTGGGTAATTGGCATCGTAATACTAGACAGCATGGTTTTCCAATCTTCTAAAAGTTTATGCTTTCTCAATACATGATGTTTAGTTTGTGCTTTTAAATCAATACCCCAAGATTTTTTCTGCCACACCTCAGCTGACAAAGTAAAACTACCTTTTTCATCCTCTTTATGTTCATTAATCCCATGAGAAACCGATTTAAAAACAAGATTCTCATTTTCATCAATGTACCCGATCGCTCCATACTTACTTCGAGTATAGTCTAATATAACTTCCAATAGAGCATCAAAGACTGTGGTTTCAGAATTTTCAGCGAATACATTAGCAAGCGTATTCCTAACTTCGAGATCAAGTGTCATTTCTTTACGTTGCGTTATATTCATAATGGTACCAGTCATACGTACAGGATTACCATTGGAATCTCTTTCAGTAATTTGTCCCCTATCACTAATCCAAATCCACTTATCATCTTTGTGTTTCACTCGATACTCACATTGAAAAAAGTGTGTTTGCCCTTCCACATGTTGCCGCGTTTTCATACGACAAAGATTAACATCTTCTGGGTGAAAACGACTTCTCCAAAAATCCATTTTGGAATAGAATCCACTATTGTGTATTTCATCTTCAGTAAATCCAAAGATACTCATCCACCTTGAGTTTACATGTAACTGATCTGTATCCATGTACCAGTCCCAAGAACCAGATCTAGATCCGTCAAGAGCATACTCTAGTTGCTTTTTTGTAAATTCTAAATCCTTCTGATATCTGCGTATCTGCGTGAAATTTTCAGCTAGAGACATACAGTACATTGTTCCATCATTTGATGTTTTTATAAAGGTTACAAACCATTTTATAGTGAGTATTTTACCATCTTTTGTATAACACTTATTTTCAAAATGATATGATTTTCGTGTTTTCTTTAGGTTTTGTATCCTCTTATGAGCCTCATCAATGTCATCGGGGTAGTAAAGAACATCTAAAAAACTCTTCCCGATCATTTCCTTGAAAGTCCACCCAAATATATTTTCGGCAGAATGATTCCATTGCTCAATTTCGCTAACACCATCTTTATATTTCCAGTACATCATCCCCAAAGGAGACAACTGCAAACTCTCAGCCAGATTTTCCTGAACAGATTTAACTTTCTCAACTTCTCCTACTTGTTTCTTGCTCTCAACCACACGCCAAACACTGTCCATTAAGAGCTTCAAGTGAAGTTCATCTGTTGTATTGTAATCCTTCTTTTTATTAGCAACACCTACGGTAGCCACAATCTCACCATTAGAAAAAACAGGTATAGCAAGATACTTCTCAATGCTCACGTGACCAGAAGGCGTTCCTTTTTTTCTTAAATTTGGTAGTGAAAAATCATTGTCAATAATGGTCTTTCTTAAGCGAACAACGTCACCCCATAAACCTGTTTTGTGCAGGCTTACATTCGTTTCCTGTTTGGAAACTTCACAATCAGCAATAACCTCTTTTGACCAGTTATTCAGGATAAATGTCTTTTTTTCTATATCAAAGATATAGATGTACCCATACTTACTTTCGGTAACACTCATTGCTTCGTTTAAAGCATATCTCAAAAACGATTGTATGCTTTCAGTCTGGTATTGTAAAACACGAATAATTGCTTTCATACGAATCTCGGTAGAATGAATCATTTCCTCTGCACTTTTTTGCTGCGATATATCTTCTACTACGGTGGTAAAGAATCCTTTTTTTGTAGAAAAAGCATGTACTTTGTACCATCTGCCAAAACTCTCTGAATACTGCTCAAACGTAATCTCACTACCCGTTAAAGCAACCTTTCCATATTCTTTGACCCACTTAAATGTATCTTTTAGGATTGAAGGTATAATTTGGGTAATTCTCTTCCCAATCACCTGATCAGAATTTAGTCCAGTTTGCTTTTCGAATGCACTATTCACTTCAACGAACTCATAATCAACCGGTGCACCGTTACTATCAACAATTATCTTGTGGACAGCAATTCCATTTAGTATTCCATTTAGTATCTTCTTATACTTATTGTGACTTGCAACAAGTTCCTGTTGAGTTTCGTGTTGCTTTGTTATATCCTCTATTTCACCCCAAATCCCATAAACACTTTCTGCTAAAAGTATCCGTGCTTTTTTAACTCTAGAAACTCGTTGGTTTCTGCGTTGAATAAATGTCTTCTGATGATCTGATTTTATAATTTCTAGGTCAACATCGCGTATTTGTTCCGCTTCATCTTCAGAGATAAAGTCAAAGTCATTCTGACCTAATATATCGTCTAATGAAAAACCATAGTGATCTAAAAATGCTTTGTTTACAAATATGTATTGAAAATGCTCATTTTTGACAAATATTAGATTATCAGAGAAATTAAAGATATTAAAATATTGATAATCATTTAATGATCCTGCGAAAACCAGCTCTTCATAACTTAGCAATACTCTATCAATATGTTGTTTATTACTAATAAAATGTTCAGGGAAAAAGAAGCATCCTTTAAAAATCAGATCGGCTCTTTGAAAGTCAATCAGAATATACTGTTTTTTTGTACCATTCAGTTCTATTGATTCAATCTGATGAAAAAAGATATGCCTTGGTTGTTTTGTGTGCATAGAATCGATCTGTTCTATAAAATCCGTAGGCAGGTTAGTACGACAAGAATCTGTAGAAAAAAGCTCTTTTCCGGATTCATTATGAACTACTTTAAAACAGAATGAATGAAAACTATATTTACTAACAAACTTTTGCAATTGAAGCTTCAGCAAACCTTCATCAAGCAAGTGCTCAGATTTTATTGGCATGGATCATCCTTGTTTAATTGCTTCTATGATCATATCCATAGTAATTGAATGAATTAGATTAGTCAATTGATAATTCGAGTTTCAGTTTCACATGCTAGAATCTTTTAAACAGATGATAGTTTTTCCTAATATTAGATTATAATTAATTGGAAGCAACCGTTGGAGGACAATATGATTAATACAAACATTGTTTTGATTGATGCAGTGATTCTTTGTCTGATCTTCTATTTGTGTCTTGGATTGTATGCCATAACACTAGCTCTTTTCATTAAACTAAAGAAGAAACCTTTTATCACAAATCAAAGAGCCGTTAATGGCATATTTATAACCATACTTTCAACTGCTGGATATTTCCTTTTTTTCCAGAATTCTTCAGTTAGCATTCTTATCATATACCTTCTGTTTGTTGTTGATTTGTATCTTTTATTAGTATTTATTCCATCTGAATTCAGAATAATCTGTCTAGCAACTTCCCCCAAGAATGACTTAGTTCGAAGTCTGATGAATCTCAATATCCCTTTTGAGAATAAGAACGAGAAATTTCTTCTGATCAATAACGACAATTCAATTGTTTTCAAAAAAACACCATTCTCTACCTTCCGGGTAATTTTAGAAAAAGGCAAAGATCACAAAATCATACAAAGACTGGAGAAGGAGTACCGTGATGTTTTAGAACATCGAGCAAAGGTTTTCAGTGTTTCCAGCTCCAACCAGATTCTTATTATTGGCATTGTTTTCTTGATACTGTCTATCTTACCTCTTTACATTCTAATGTAACATTCGATATATGTTACTATTTTGTCACCATTATTTCCATTTCATCTATAAAATAATAGTGTGTGTGCAGACATTATTAATGTCTGTGGGGTGTTTATATATATGTTCTTCGAAACCAGGATTCTAATAATCCTGGTTTTTTTTATAAAAGTGATGTTTCCTTTCGTTCTTTCTGACAATAAATGAGGTGAAAATGAAGCGAATTGTTTTTACAGGTGGTGGTACAGCTGGACATGTCTTTCCAAACCTTGCTTTAATTGAGGCACTCCCCCCAGATAAATGGAGTATTCACTATTTAGGAATTTGTTCTGGCGTCGAACACAAGCTGATTGAAGAATGGAATATGAAACATAAACATAACATAGTATTCCACAGCATTGAAGGAGGTAAGTTCAGAAGAGATTTAAGCCTGAAAAATGTGTCTGATATTTTTAAAATTAGCAGAGGATACAAGTCGAGTTTGCATATACTTGAAAATATTCAACCCCATATTGTGTTTTCAAAAGGGGGCTATGTCTCGGTACCTCCTTCTTATGCAGCTCATAAGTATCGTATACCAATCATTACGCATGAATCTGATCTTTCAATAGGACTAGCTAATAAACTCATAAATCGTGTTGCAGACACCATATGCACATCTTTTCCAATTGAAAATTCAGATAGAAGAACTATTTTTACAGGAAATCCAATTCGACAATCGATTCTACTTGGAAAGAAAAATGTTGGCAGACACAATTGTCATTTTAAAAACTCAAAACCGATCCTTCTTTTTATGGGTGGAAGTCAAGGTTCACAGAGTATCAACAATTTTCTACTCGAAGCTATACCATATCTTATTCAGGATTATCAGATTATACACCTATCAGGACCCTCCAACCCGTGCTTTGTTGATCACGAGAATTACATGTGCTTCCCTTTCGCTGGTCCTGAACTATCCGATTTATATGCCTGTGCAGATATTGTTATTGGGAGAGCGGGAGCGAACTTTATTTTTGAAGCCCTTGCTCTTCGAATCCCGATGTTATTAATTCCACTCCCAAAAAAATATAGTCGTGGGGAACAAATAGCAAATGCACGTTATTTTCAAGATCATAACTTCGCAGAAGTGATTTATCAGGAGAACCTGAGCATTAATTTATTTATTAAAGTTTTACAAAAAATGATCCAAGAAAGAGACAGTTATACCCAGTCAATGATACACTCGAAATTCTCAAATGGAACAGATAAAATTGTTGAATTGATTGAGTCAAAATCACTGCCTTCATAATGAAACATCTTATTTTGATAGCATCACTACAAAGGCAGTGACAAAAAAATCTACAAAGTTATGGATTTGCCTTTCCGAATATGGAATGAAGCAATCATGACATAAAAACCGATAAACATGGAAACAACTCCAATAATGATTGTTGCTGCTACAAGATTAATCCAAGGAAACAAAACAAAAAGTATACCTAAAATAATCATCATCCAACCGTAGGAAGTTGAAGTTTTTTTACCTTGCATCATTTTGTTCCTCTGTGAAACATTGTACACACTCATAATCCCCGCCATTAGCATCCATATCCCAATAATAATAAAGAACAATTCTAGAGCTTGGAATGGTTGCCATATTACCAATATCCCCAGCAAAATCCCAATAATTGAGTTAACCAGATTCATTCCTCCTACAAATGCAGGTGCACCTAGTTTTTGCATATCGTTTAAATGAAATAGATTTATAATACTAGAAATTAAAATAAAGATACCTGCAATTTGAACGAAAACTAAAGCAGTCATAACGGGCCATATCAAGACAATCAATCCAAATAAAATCATTAAAATGCCTTCTAATAAAACGACCCACCATTTGTTTTTGTTACACACATACACTTTGAGTTCCGACATAAATTCCTCCTGAAAGTAACTTTTAGTAAAAGCACTTTCATAATAAGATTAAAAAACATATACTTCAAGTTGTTTTGATATAATAGTTTCATATTGTTATTTGATATACCGATAGGATGCATTCAATGAAGAGTACTTTTTTGAGTTTACTTTGCTTTCTCCTTTTGTTTACCTGTTTGCCGACTATAGTCACTACTGCAGAATCTTACCATCACTTTGCTGATCTGGACGGAATCATCAATGAAAATGAATATGAGAACAGCATACTTCTTGATGATAACAATTGGGGTTTATACTACACAATTGTTAAGGACATCGTTAAGGTTGGGATTAAAACAAAAACTAAAGGCTGGAGTGCATTTGGGATTGATCCTGAAGAAAAAATGAAGGGAGCAGATATTATTCAGGGATGGATATCAAATAATGAAGCACAATCAACAGATACCTTTGCAACCAAAGCATTTGGTCCTCATCCATTGGACACAGATCTTGGAGGAACAAATGATATAAAATATTATTCTCTTACTCAACAAGGAGAATACCTTCATTTTGAATTTCGACGCAACCTTGTGACAGATGATCGCTACGACAAACCTTTTCCCAAGGAAGGAGTTCTTAGGTTTATTTGGGCATATGGTTCCTCATCGAATGGATCTTCTATTCACTCTCATAGAGGATATGGGTTTATCCCCGATGTTTCAAAAGGAGTTAGAGCTGCAAAGCCTGTTACGATGAAAGTTTTAGCCGACTCTATTGGTAATTATCAAATCTTGGATGTTTCTCCTGCATACAACCAGGCTCATATTGCAACTGCAAAACACTGTACCCTCGATACCTTCTTTGAAGTCATATCTTCGTTAAACCATACTACCAACACAGTGGTTTATGGGGTTCCTAATGACGTGAAGAACCAAGTATTAGACAACTTGTTATTCTACGATTTTAGAAAAGTCTATTTCCTGAATACAACTATAGAAGAGTGGGAAAAAGCTGGCTATCCAATCGAAAAAGGTCAAATAGAAAAGGTAGAGTTAAAATTTTACATCGGGTCGAAAAAGTATTATATCAACAACCAGATGAACGAAATGGATGTATCTCCCCAAATAGTAAATGGGAGAACATTTCTCCCAATCATTTATATTACTAAACCACTGGGTGCAATTAGTGAGTGGCACCCAAAAGAAAAGAAAGTAACTGTTTTATGGAAAAATATACAAATTGATTTGTGGATAGACAAACCTTACTCTTTAATCAATGGTGAAAAAATTTGGATTGATGATACTAACCATGAAGTAAGTCCCTATATTGCTCCACCCGGAAGAACAATGATACCTTTACGTTTTGTTTCTGAAAACTTGGGTTGTAAAGTACACTGGGATCCAACTATTCAAGAAATTACAATTGTATATTCCTCTATTCAATAGCAGGTTTTGTTTTTAGAACTGCAGCATACTCTTCTTGAGCTCTTTCCCAATCATGTATCGCATCATCCAATTGTTGCTTAACTTCTTGCATATTTCGTGTCAAATCGATTAGAACTTTTTCATTACTATGGTTTGCAACATCACACATTTTTTTTTCAATCATTTCTTTCTCAGTCTCAAGCACTTCGATGCGTGTTTCAGCAGAATCAATAGCATCTTTATATGGTTTAACTTTTTTTCTAAATTCGCTTTCTATTCTTTTAAGGTTCTTTGTTTTTTTCCCTGTCTCTCTTTTTTCACTAAGCTCTGATTCATTTTGATTATTTAGAGAATCTTTAGAATCAGTTCTTTTGGTAGAGAAAAAAGAAAAATTCAGATCACTTGAGTCTTTTTTTGCTAAGTAGTAAGTGTAGTTTCCAACATAATTATGAATCTTTCCTCTATCAATTTCAATAATCCTAGTTGCTATCTGATCGAGAAAGAAACGGTCATGAGACACAATAACAAGGGTTCCTTCATAAGCCATCAACGCTCTTTGAAAAATCTCTTTCGTACTAATATCAAGATGGTTACCAGGCTCATCTAAAATCAAAAGATTCTGTGGTTGTAAGAGCATTTTGCACAATGCGAGTCTAGATTTTTCACCACCAGAAAGAACATTAATAGGTTTGTAAAGATCTTCATTTTTAAAAAGAAAAGCTCCTAATAGATTTCTCTTCTCTTTATCGTCAGCTTTTGTATCTATAGATTGTATCTCACTCCAGACGGTTTCATCATAATTTACATTTTGTGCACTTTCTTGTGCATAAAAGCCCGTGTGAACATTTTTACCCCAAGTCACTAAACCTTTGGTTGGCTTCTCTGTATCTGAGAGTAATCTTGATAAAGTGGATTTTCCAGAACCATTGCAACCCACAAGTGCAACTTTTTCACCTCTTTCAATTGAGAAACTAATAGAATCAAGAACAACGTTATCTTCATATTGTTTAGTAACATTAACAAGTTCAACTGATTTTAAACCAGATCGTTCACAAACGGGAAACTGTAGGGTTATTGTTTTTTGAGGAGGCTCAATTTCTAACCTTCGCACTTTATCTAACATTTTTATCCGACTTTGAACTGCACTCGCTTTATTTGCTTGATAGCGAAATCTCTCAATAAATCTTGTATTTTTTTCTATCCACTCATCTTGCTGGATTTTTTTCTTTATCAATTCTTCTTTTCGAAGTTTCGACTGCTTAAGAAAAAAATCATAATTCCCTGGATACTCTTCGATGTTATTGTTAGTTAACTCTGCAATTTTCGATACACAATGATTTAAAAACATTCTGTCATGAGAAATAGCTATCATAGTTCCTTGATAACTTTTTAGATATTGTTCTAGCCATTCGATACTTGCGATATCAAGATGATTAGTTGGCTCATCAAGTAACATAATATCAGGATTCTCAATGAGAATTTTCGCAAGATAAATTCTCATTTTCCAACCTCCCGAAAAATCAGAGCATTTCTTTCCAAAATCTTTCGAAGAAAATCCCAACCCTAAAAGAACTTTTTTTACATAAGCATCAAAAGAATATCCTCCAAGATTCTCAAATCGTTTCAATAAATCTTCATATTGCGAACTCAGTTTTGAGAATTCCTTCTTATCTTCATTAACCTCTTTGAATTGGATCTCCAGTCTTTTCATTTTCTGTAATAAATCTTTCATTCCAGTTTCTACCGAATAGTATTCGAGGAGAGTTTCACTAGAAAATAAATTTATATCCTGAGGAAGATAACCGAAAGTAGGAATCCCAGCAAAATCAATCCTTCCACTATAACGGTCTTCTTCATGGATAATACACCGAAACAGTGTTGTTTTTCCGGCCCCATTGATTCCCATCAAAGCTATTCGAGAACCATATGGGATATTCCAATTTAAGTGATGGAATAAGATTTTTGATCCAAATTGTAAGTTTATATCCTTTAATTCAATCATATGTATATCTTACTAATTCTTTTTAGGCCATCGCGAAATACCTGAAAACTTCGAGAACGATTAATATCTGGACTCATATGATTAGCAATTCTTACTGCAGTTTTCACTTTTGGCAAACCCCTTCTATAGTAACCCGTTTTTTTTAATATGCGGAACAATTCTTCCCAAGTTCCACCCTCAATTTTATCCGGATCATTTAGTTTTGGATTTTGTAGTAGATCTTGATAATGGACTCGTGGATAGGCAGTACTAATTGCTTTAAGGTCACCAAAAAACCATGCTTCCAGTTCTTCAACTGCAATCCTACATAGAAAATTATAATACTCATTTGATAGATCACTATGGGCAATAAAATTGTACTTCTCAGCAATTTTATTAATCCTTCTTTTTAGTTCAAGACAATCATCTTGATCTTTGTCAATCAAAACAATGTATTTCCAGTTCTTCTTGTTAAGTCGGCTATATCCCTTTAGTTGATTAGGAATTTTTTTTAGTAAATCGTATTTCCCCTGATAAGGATGAAATGAACATGATGCTGAAGGTACGATTTTGGGAACTAAAACTCTAAGGGCTGCCACTGCGGATATCTCTTCGGTTAAAAACTCAAAATGCATATCAGTCTTCAATATATCCTTCAGTCCATAAATGACCGAGTTTTGCACCGTTTTTTATAAAGGTATTAATTCTCTCATCCAAGGAGGCATTTTCACATACAGTAACGCCGTCTTTGTTTCTTCTGCATATCCACACTTCAGAGGGACTCATGCTGTCTAAAAAATAGGGTGAATGAGTAGATACAGCAATTTGTCCAAACTCAGAGGCTTCTCGACAAATCTCAGTTAATTCATGAATAAATGATGGATGAATATAATTCTCTGGTTCTTCCAATCCCATAAAAGTCACTACTCTAGGCTGCATTAGTAAAAGATAGTAAGCAAGCATTTTTAACGTTCCGTTTGACATGTATTTTTTTGATATAGGTTCATGAAAACCTTTATCAATCATAAACAATTTGTTAGCATCGCTAGCTGTATCCAGCTTGAACTCAATAGTATCTAACGAGGGTATCTGCAGCTGAAGTTTTTTTCTTATAGTGTCAAAAAGCTCAGGCTTCCTTTCTCTTAGATGATACAAAGCATTCTCAAGATTTTTGCCATACCTTGACAATGAATCACTTTGGCTCCCTAAACTTTCTTCCCGTAAGGACGTAATCTGAAAATCATAAACATTCATCTTTGAAATATACTTATATAGTATGTTTGCGGCTGCATATCTAGTTAGTTGACCAAAAACGCTGAGGGCTAAAACGTCAGAAGAAAACAATTCTTCAGTACGTTCTGTTGGACTATCAATTAGTTCTCTGACTGTACCTTTTCCACCCTCGAAAAGCAAATAGGGGTTAATCTGGTTTTCAATAAATATACTCTCTTTTTCAATTACTGGGTTTCCATTAACAATAGAAATTTTAACGTCGTATTCAATATATGAATTTTCGACATCATCATACAGCTGTATTCCAATTTTTAAATGCTTCGCATTATTCTTGGATAGAAGTTCATAACTGCCACCTCTTCGATTTACTGCATCCTTACATCCATTTTTAAGAAGATCAGACAGAAAACTAAGTGAATCTAGAATCGAAGATTTCCCAGAACCATTTTTTCCTAAAAAGACAGCAAACGGGGTTATATTGTCTATCCTTAAGTTGTTGATACTCTTAAAATTTTCTAAACGCAGTTCTCTAACAAAACAATTACTTACTTCCATCACAACAACTTCTTATTCGTCATGATATTTATCGTATTACACAGTTCACTGTAAAAATTGGATTCATCTACATTCTTAAAATCAGGAAATATATTTATACCACAGGTAACTATCTTTCTACTATTTGTTTGTATATTCATATGCCACCATAGTTTCGCTATCAATTCAGAACCATATTGCTTTTCTAGTCTCCATACATTGAATTTGCGTATGAATAAAAACATAGGTTTCCAAGATATACTTTTGATCGTAAGATTACAACATTCCTCGAAAATATCATTTCCACTTCTTAACTTAACATCGAGCATGTTATTCTCGTAAAATACAGAAAAACTCTTACCTTTTAGCATCTCAACGGCAATGTCTAAATATTGTATTTCTTCTTTGTTCATGTTTATATTATATCTCATTTTTTATCCAAAAAAAAAGACCCCCTATTGAAAAGGGGGTCGGAAATAAATAAAAGGGAAGGAAAAAAAGGAGGTGCGAAAATGGAGGGTGAAATCTAAAAAATATATATAGATTTCTCGGGCTGGCAGCTTCCTACTCTCCCGGTCAGTTTCCCGACAAGTACCATCGGCCTCA
>CAYRBR010000003.1:0-12726 GCA_964422555.1 uncultured Caldisericota bacterium
TAGCTTTCAGGAAAGAAAATTCCTTAACCGATGACCAATGAAGAAAATTCTTATATAAAGCACCTTTGAAAGTTTTACCGCCAGGAATTCCTCCTCCGATATCGTAGATAACTTTTTTCATGCTAATTCCAAGTGGAACTTCAATGAGCCCGGTTGTTTTTACATGACCAGCCAAAGAAAAGACTTTTGTTCCTCTACAGCCTTCTTTTCCAATCGAATTAAAGAAACTTGCTCCCTTAGATAAAATAACGGGAATATTGGCAAATGTCTCTACATTGTTTGTTAAGGTAGGTTTGCCAAACAAGCCTTTTGTAGCAGGATATGGTGGTTTTTTGCGAGGTTCACCCCGTTTTCCTTCGATGGAATTTAATAAGGCTGTTTCTTCTCCACATACAAAAGCGCCTGCTCCTATACGGATGCTTAGATCAAAAGAGAAGTCTGTTCCAAGAATGTTCTTTCCAAGAAGACCAGCTCGTTTTGCTTGTCTGATTGCTTTTTGAAGTCGATCAATTGCTAGAGGATATTCTGCTCTACAGTAAATATATCCCTGAGTAGCTCCTGTAGCATACCCGGCAATTACCATTCCTTCAATCAAAGAATGAGGGTCGCCTTCCAGTATAGATCGATCCATATACGCTCCTGGATCGCCTTCATCTGCATTGCAGACTACGTACTTCTGATCTCCCTCAGCTTCTGCAGTAAGTTTCCATTTTAAACCGGTTGGGAAACCAGCTCCACCACGACCACGAAGACCGGAGTCCTGTACTTCTTTGACAACATCTTGTGGACTCATTTCTCCTAAGGCCTTAGATAAACCATCGTATCCGTCATAAGCGATATATTCGTTAATATCTTCAGGATTAATGATTCCACAATTACGTAACACAATTTTCGTTTGAAGGGCAAAGAAAGGTACTTCATCGAGTGTTGGGAAATGTCCTTCTTCTTTTTTCCACATTAGACGCTTGACAGTTCTGCCTTTTAAGAAATGTTCTTCAACGATTTCTTTTGCATCTTCTGGTTTTAAGTGAATATATAGAGTTCCTTCAGGATATACAACCATCATGGGACCCATTTCACATGCACCCATACAACCAGTTTCGACGATTTGTACTTCTTCTTCAAGCCCTAGTTTTTGAATTTCTTTTTTTAATGCTACTTCAAAATCATTTCCACCAGCAGAAAGACATTGTCCGCCGGCACAAATAAGAGCATGAATCCGATAAATTTTCATTATTTTTCATTCCTTGCTATTACCCATTCGCTGATAATTTGGCCATTTATAACATGTTGAGCAATAATCTGTCGAGCCATATCCGGGGTAACTTTTCCATAGGTAGTCTCAAAACCATCACGTTCAACCTTGATGACAGGTTCTTCTCTGTCAAGCCCCATGGAACCACCTTCTACTATTTCAACATCATGAAAATTTCTTTTTTCGAGTTCATCAATCATTGCTTTTAGTGCTTCTCTTGCACCACCAGCAATACCGACTGTACCCATACTGGCAAAAATACGGACTTTTGCGTTACCACTGCGAGTTTTCATTGCTTCTTTTGCATCTGTTCGAATTTTTCGAAGCTCCTCTAACGAACTAATCTTAGCCATTCTTACCTCCATATAAGTTTTGAATAGAAGTGTTAATATATTCTTGAATTCCCCGCACAACTTTAGGATTATTCAAAGGAACATCTTCAAAAACTTCTTTAAGTTGAGCAGTTGAAACCGAGAATGAATATTCATTGACTCGGTGATAATAAGAGAAATTCACCGAGGAATGAACCATAAACATCATTAGAACAGTACCTGCTATGTCACCCATAGGAGGACGGTCCCAATGTGAATGCTGAAACCAGAAAGATACCTTTGTACCTTTCCCTACTTGACTTTCGATTTCCCCATCACCTCCTGCCATTTCTGCTTCGGCTTTAAGAAAAGGTAATCCCAATCCTACCTTTTTCGTGTTACTTGTGGTTGTGAAGGGGTGAAATACGGTGGCTAGAAACTCTGGACTCATCCCTTTTCCATCGTCTTCAACTGTAAATAGTAAGCGGTCTTTTTCGAGTGTATCTTCTTCAATTGCTAATTGAATATTACTCGCATTTGCATGAAGAGAGTTTTCCAGGATATCAAGGATATTAAGGGAGAGTTCTTTCATTGTTACCGATATTTTTCTATTATTTCGGGGATTTTGTCGCTTGTTATACGACCATATACATCACCGTCAACAGAAATCACAGGTGCCATTCCACAGGCTCCTAGGCAACGAACTTCTCGGAAAGAGAATTTACGATCGGGAGTAATCTCATTAGGTTTTACTTCTAGAACCTCCTCTAGTTTTTTCATTAAATCACCTGCTCCTTTTACATAGCAAGCGGTTCCCATACAAACAGAAATAACATGTTCAGCATCTTTTTCCATGGTGAAGAAATTGTAAAAAGATACAATTCCATATACCCTTGTGGGGGGGATTTGTAACTTTTCTGCAATGTACAATTGAGCTTCCTGGGGTAAGTATCCAAGAATTTCTTGTGTACCATGTAAAATTTGAATGAGTGAATCGGGAGAATTCCCTTCGCGTTTGATCACACGATCGATCTGCGGAAAATTAGATGTCTGTTGGAATTGATTTTCCACACTGTTCCTCCTTGAGCAAAGTATATAGTAAACCCGACAATTCAAACGTCGGTAAAGAACACGAAAGCAATGGTATTTCTTTTTCTTCTGCAAGTTGAATGACTTCATCTGATGGAACTGCCCCATCGGTTATAAGGATGGCGGGGCATTGTTTGATAGAGCCAATCCCAAGAATGTTCTGATGAACCTGAACGGTAATCCATGCAGTAGTGGGATCTACCCTGGCTAATGCGTTGCTTAACAAGTCAGATGCATAAACAGAGTCAAAGGATGTATTGATATCTAGGTTCTTTGTTAAAATAGTAATGGGCAATTTAGTAATCAAACTGCGTATTGTCATCGTTCCATACCTCAAAAATTAAAGTAGTACCTCGTTTTGTAGACTCTAACCAAAAGCAATCCGCAAAGCGTTGTATGTTGTTTAATCCAACCCCACCACCAAAACCAAGTTGTCTGGCCATTTCTGGGGCAGTTGTATACCCAGGAGTTAAGGCTTTGTCAATGTCGGTAATACCAGGGCCTGAATCAACGGCTACTACTTTAACACGATTTTTATAGATCACAACTTCTAAGTCGCCACCAGACGATGTGTGAATTGCTAAGTTTGCTTCTGCTTCAAAAACACATACTCCAAGTCTTCTCATGTAGTCTTTACTTGGGAAATAATCGCTAAGAGCTTTTTTTACTTTCATGGCTTTGCTTCCTACTGAGTCATAGGATGTAGCTTCAACCTGATATTTTAAGTTTCCGATGATTACATTTCCCATGAGACTGCCTTAAGACCAACCTGATAGAGAATGCCACAGGTTTCAAACATAATGTGTTTTGTGCGCAAAAGAAGAATTCCATTTTGCTCAGCCAAATTAATCGTTTCTGGGGGGATATATTTTCCTCGAACGACAATAACAGCAGGAATATCAAGGATTGCAGCTGTACGAACTACAGATAGATTCGTAACACCTGTAATCAAAAGCAAAGGATCCTCATCTCTCATGATGATAAACAAAGTATCACTCATAAGATCTGCGGCAAAGGCAGTGTGAATATCTATGTCTATGCGACCCTTGCTTTGCAATACTTCAGCATCTAAAACAGAGCAAATTTCATCTATTCTCATCTGCTCTAGTATACTGAATTGAAATCACTTTTCATAATAAAAATTTACAAATTCATTACAAAAAAGATTACGTGTGCAATTTCTTCCATTGTGATTGAATCGTTTCTGGAGTTTTGCACGGTTTTCGTTCCGAACAGAATCCATTGTGAATGCATTTCGGTTGAAGATATTTCCCCAGGAAGGGATCAAGACAATGGATTTCTTTTTTAATTTCGGTAAACAGATCTTGGATTTCCCACTGTGCTTTCGAACATAAACGAAGACCACATGCATGAATTAATTCTCGGTAGTTCATTGTCATGATAAGAGAAGTGGATGAAGCATTGGGCAAAACAAATCTTGCATCTTCCCTGGGGATCCCTTGCTGTAATAAATTTGAATAAGTGATTTGCGAATATTCCAAATATTCATTGTATAACTTTATTGTTTTTTCATTATTAGTTATTGAGGGGGGGGTAATAGTTTGCAGAGACGATTCGTCTGTATACCGCTGACTTCTTTGCGTAAAACTAACTCCTATTCGAAACCGAACAAGTTGGTGAACAGGCTCGTGATATTCCATCAATACGGAAAGAAAAAGCAATGTGTTCAAATACACTGTGGTGACCCATTTTGTATAGCAGTTGGAAATAGTCCTGGTCGCTGTACTTTGTTTGATCAATTCCTCTGGTGATTTTTGCACTTTCTGAAATGATGGAAAGAGGATTGGTGGGATATGAAAGTAAAGAAACTTTGAGTGGAACAGTTTGTATGGGTTTGCTCATTTGGAGTGAAGATGACGTGAACCTGGCTGGGTTAGTTCCATTCCTGCATCGCAAAGAGGGCATTCATCGGGGGACCAGACATGAGCATCTACATCTAAAACAGAAAAGACAGGATGAGAAAATGTATCTTTATCTTTGTTACGATTAACGATGGAACATATTGCTAGTGGTTTCTGTCCATCTTTTCCAATGAGCTCAATGAGCTCCTTGGTTGTTTTGCCAGTAGTAATAACATCTTCAATGACAACAATTCGGTCGTTATCTTTTACTCTGAAGTTTCTTCGGAAGGTAAGACTGCCATTTACTCTTTCTGCAAAAATACAGCGACAGTTCAATTGTTTTGCCAATTCATAACAAGATATGATACCACCAACAGCTGCTCCTACTACGAGTGTAGGTCGAAGCTCTTTGACCTGCTCAGCCAACACACTACAAATACGCTCGTTTTTATCTGGATACTGTTGTAAAATTGCACACTGTAAATAAGTATCGGAATGAAGACCGGAAGATAAACGGAAGTGTCCTTTTTTTAACACTCCTATTTCTGAGAATAATTCTGTAATTTCATCTTTTTGCATAGTTTACCTCTCTAAGTTTGCTTGTTCGATGTCATGAAGAATAGAAATAGCAGCTTCTCTCGGGTGAGGATTTTTAATAATGGGTCGACCCACCACTAAATAATCAGCTCCATTTCGAATTGCTTTTACGGGTGTCATAATTCGGGCCTGATCTCCAACCGCATCTGTTTCTCTTCGAATACCAGGACACACGGTAATGAAATTTTCTCCACATACTTCTTTAATAGAAGATGCTTCCCAGGCTGAAGAAACAACACCGGATAATCCAGCACTTTTGGAAATCTGACATAATTGAATTACCTGTTCTTTGGGTGTATTGTGTATTCCCATTTGGGATAGTTGGGGTTCGTCTAGGGAGGTAAGTACAGTTACTGCAATAAGAGACGTATCTGGCATGGTTTCTTTAACAGTTTTTGCAGCGTGTTTGAGGCAATTGAAACCAGAAAAGGCATGCATGTTAACCATGTCAACACCCAGAGTACTTAAAACTTGAAGAGCACTTGAGACAGTATTGGGAATATCGGAGAGTTTTAAATCTAGAAAAACTTTTTTCCCTGCCTTTTTCCACTCTTCTACAATTGAGCACCCATATCGAAGATACATTTGAAGCCCAATTTTGTAATACAAAACATCGTCAGAAAGGAGATCTCGTAAAGATCTGGCCTGTTGAATATCAGGAAAATCCATGCTAACAATCAATTGTTCCTTGCAATTCATATAGACCTCCGTATTCATTTTTCGTTGCGTTACTATTATATAGTATAGTCAAATAAACAGCGAATAAGATATCCAAAAACGAGAGCTGCTAAGCCAATGTTTATGCTACCCAAAAAAGAATTTTCACGCCATTTTTGACGTCCCAGAAAAACACCGTAATAGATAAATTGAAAACCCAGGACAACAAACAACAAAAGTCCAACAAGCCCAAGTTCGATCCCTACATTTAGAAAAATATTATGGGCATGAATAAATTCTTTTTCTCCTGCAGGAAGAAAAAACTGTGTATACACAGTTTGAAATGTTCCTAATCCCGTGCCTGTTACCCATAGTAATTTCCATAACTCTACACTGTTTTGCCATATAGTGATTCTTGAAATATCTCCTGATATCGTTTCCAGAAACACCTGTGAAAACCATTTACGAGTGGGTTGGAAAAACCAACTGAAAGCGGCTACAAATCCAGCAATAATTGACCACTGCCATTCGCAATATGATAGGACCAAAAAAATAGATCCAGCAATCATACCAATAAAAGATCCTCTTGATCCTGAAAAAAGAACCATTGCAAAAAACAGGGCAGTAAAACATCCAAATACAATTGTAAAGATTGTTTTAAGAATAAAATTTTTAACAGTGTAAAAATTACGAAAACCAAATACCGTAATTGAAAGGGCAAGAGGAAACACTAAGGCATATATTCCTCCGATAGAGTTACGACCTCCAATTGTGCTATAAAACTCAATTTGTGTACCTTGTACTTCCAACTGTGAACGCCAAATGGTTGTAGTCTTTAGCAGTGGAAGTAGATTGTTCCACTGTTGGCTAATATTGTATATGGCATAGATTGCTAATATTGCAAACAAAAAGAATAGGAGACGAAAAACCTGCTTCTTTTTCACAATAGTAGAGGCTATAAAGATCTCTAAAAGACATCCAGAGGTGAAGATCAGTCCATAAAGAATAGTTTGACGAGGTTCTACCGACCACAGTAAACCAATCCAGATCCAGGAACAAAGCAGTAGTTCGGTCCAATGCCAAGGATAGTGTTTGTATACAATTTTTTGGTTGATAAGGCATAGGATTCCCCAAAAAATGATCGAAAAACACATACCAAATGCTTGGTAATACAGTGGAATTTTGGTAATGAAAAGAAGTGTTCCAATAGAAATATAGAATCCTGTTTCTATGCCAAAACTACAAATAGAAACAAGGAATTTCTTCATATTTTCTTTCATAGTAACATGATACGAATATAAGAACCAGAATACCACACAGAGGAGTATTTCCTTTGTGTGGTATTCGAAAAAAAACTAGATTTGCTTAACGTGCATGTTGATGACAGCACATCTTGATTCATCTAAGGGTGAAAAAGAATTGGTACTGACCCCCACAAAATCCTTTCCATACATTGAAAAAATGTCGGAAGAAACAGAGATTTGGGGTAAACGAGAGATTAATTTCTTTCCATCATAGAAGAAAGCAAGTTGTACTGGGGTACTAAAGTGACCTTCGGATGTAAAATCTCCCCCGCTAATAATAGAAATATAAATTCCCGGTTTTCCTTGCAACAATTCTTCAATAGTTTTTCCGGTAGAGGGTATATGGGGAAATGGGAAAGAAACGGTCGGGACAGAATCGTAATTCCCTCCAGCACACCCTGTTTCTGTAAGATGAAACTGAGCCGCTGTTTTTTTATCTGTATAAGGATTCTGGATGACACCATTCTTAATTATTGGAAAACGATACTCTGGATTGATTCGACCTTCCATGTCAAAACAGGGGATAAATGCACCATCCTCAATGGATCGAGATGCATATAACGAGAAGTCTTCGTGAAAGCGCTGTTTACCTAAATCATTTGAGAAAAGTGAGCTACCCGATGCAAACACCTGACCCTGAAGGTCACTAATTAGTTTAGAATAAAATCCCATATCGGTTGTATGAAAAACAATAGGATATTCTCCTTCGCCAATGGATTTCACTGGATTTACGAAAGCATTGCAAAGTTCATTAGTAGATTGAATAAATAATTCCTTGTCATAAATGTCATTTTGGAGTCCGACAAATGCATCAAACAGATTGACTGAATCTTTATGGTTTAGCAACAAACCAAGCTGATAGCTTGAGATTTTTTGAGATAGCTGTAAGCCAACATCGTTCTCAAGGGCTAGAGAATGGTGCTGTAAAGTAAGCTTGTGTGAAAAAGTAAAATTGGGTTGATTATGGTGGAGTTCAGAAAGTAATTCTTTCATTTCAGCAACAAATTCATCATCTGAAAGAAGCTCTTTTTTTGGTTTTATATGGACTTCCTGTTTTTCTTCTGGTTTGGGTGTGTAGGGAATTTCTAATTCAAGGGCAGTCAGTGCTTTTTTCGTAAGTTCTTCCAGGGAATAATCTCCCAATTTTGAGGCAATCCCAATTTTATTTTGGTCGTAAATTCGAATGGCAGTTTTCTGAATATTCTTTTTCCGAATAGAATCAATTCTGCTTTGTGAAACGTTAATCGATAGTTCCTTAATGGTTTCTTGTAAATGTTCCTTAATCATTCTTACCTCCTATTGAGCCATCAGTTTTTTAATTCGAACGTGGGGCCCACCAAAACTAACCCTAAGAGGATGCTGTTCCATTTTGCCACATCCACCCAATGTGAAGCTGGGAATTTCAATTTCATTGGAGAGTCCTTCAATTAAGTTCAATGTTTCGAACACATTTCCTGTTACTACAGATATTTGAATAGGTTCTTCAATGCAACCATTCCGAATCATATAGCTTCGCAAAGGGGCCAGTGTGAAAGTAGACATTCCAGATCCGTGTTTAACTGTTTCGATGTAAATTCCTTCTTGAATATCAGAAATTAACTCTGCAAATGTTTGGGTTCCCTTTTCGATATAAGTGGAAGTCATACGAACAATTGGTTCGTATTCAAAATTCATAGCTCTTGCATTTCCGGTTGGTTCTTCCCCAAGGGCTACAGCGGTGGAAACACTATGAAGACGACCACTGAGCACACCTTCTTTTATCAGATAGTTTTTCTTTGCTTCGGTTCCTTCGTCATCGAAGGGAACATAACCCTTCCCTTTTTGAAGTCCGGAATCAATAATTGTTAGAATCGAAGAACCAACTTTTTTCCCAAGTGTCCATTCCTTTTTCATGGTTTCGTCCCCAACCATGAAATCGGATTCACTTTTGTGTCCAAAACTTTCATGCGCAAATATTCCCGCAGCTAGAGGAGAAAGAACAACTCGATATGGACCTGGTTTAATGGATGTAGAGTGAAGCAAAAACTGAGTCGATTTTTCAATACAATCTTCAATTTCTTTTTCTTTGTGCTGTAGTTCGTCAAAAGTATTAAAATTGGCATCGTAATGATCTTGGAATTTTTTATCTCCCTGAACCATGTCATATTGGAGTCTTACTCCAATGCTTTCAAAATCATACATGACATGACTTCTTTTACTGGAAAAGAACTCTTTTTCTTCTCGTGTATCCACATAAAAACTTGACCAATTTTTAACAGTATCTGTGTTTTTGATGATGGAACTATATGCTTGCAGCAGATTTTTTTTCTTCTGCAATGAAATATTTTTAACAGAGTTTTTCAATGGAAATGAGCGTACCGATTTGTCATGAATCTCGAATTTTTTTACGATGGGATGTTCAAGGCACGATGGATTAGGTGTACAAACTTTGTACAGAGAATCAATTTCTCCCTGAATAGCATTTACGTCTGTAGTAGAACTGTAATACCACATTGTTCCATCAAAGAGTCGAATAAATGCAGCTGTATACTCAGTTTCTTTGCATTCATCAAGTTGATCCATGTTAATTTTGATAACTGTCTTGAAGATCTTCTCGATTCGAACATCTACATAACAGTTTTTTGGAAATATAAACATTAACACCTCATTTCAATGACTCGTAGTCAGATAGCAATTAGAAAAGTACTATCCTTATTATAGAGAGAAATGTGTTAAAATGATGAATGAAGTGTGAAAGTTAAGAATTGAAAGAGAAAAATGCGCCCAGCCAGATTCGAACCAGCAACCTTCGGTTCCGTAGACCGATGCTCTATCCAGTTGAGCCATGGGCGCATGCAGTGCATATTATTATACTGATAATTTCAACATTTCAAGTACTTGTTAATTACTGAAGGAAATATGATTCAATCGCTTTTAACATACCTTCAGCTATTAGTTCTAAGAAAGTGTCTGACTGCAACATTTTTTCTTCTTCCGGGTTGGATAGACAAGCTGTTTCAATTAGTACTGAAGGCATTGATGTAACATTCTGAGTTACCGATAAGTTTCTTTGTGCAACCTGGTTAACCGATAAGCCTGTTTCCTTTCCAATGGCTTCGGCTATACTAGTTGCAATTTCTTGTGAAGAATCATTCCAGAAAAATGAGTTAATACCCTTCAGGGCATGATTTTGAGAAGCATTCTGATGAATGGATATAAACAAGTCAGCCCCACTTGCATTTGCTTCTTCCAAACGATGTTTTAAGTCGGGGGAATCAGAATTTTGTTCTTGATTACGAGTAAGGGTTACCTTCGCTCCTTTAGCTTCTAGTAAAGATTGAAGCTTTAATGCTATTTTTAAATTAACGGCACTTTCCAGCAATCCTGTGGGTCCGATTGCTCCTGCATCATAATAGCCATCTTCCGTGAAAGAACCGTGACCAGGATCAATAATGATTGTTCGATTTTTTAATCCTTTTGCATGGTCTGGTTTTAAGGTAACAATCAACCGATTGTCAGAAGGAATCGTTGCACTTTCCACAGTAGCGTATTCAGTCGTTGATAAAACAATAGTAGATTTAGAGGGAGTACCAGATGTTCTTGCTTCTGAAATAGCTTTAATCCATTCGTTGCAGGAGGGAGGAGTTAAATTCGCAGAAAGGGCTGTGTCGGGTAAGATAATGGAAGCACGACCTTCTTCTTTTTGAATCTGATAGTGCATGGGGAAAGCAAAATCAAAAGTAAAAATTGTAGAACCAGATTTTGATTCCGTCTGAATTGTATTTAGTCTGTTATCTAGGAAATAATGGGTACCAAGCGCATAGAGGTAAGTGTTGAAAATGGTTCCACAATCAGCAATGGGTAGATATAAAGTAGCATCAAAGGTTTGGATAGGGTTTTGGATATCAAGACGATCTTCTCTTGCTGCTTTAACATATACATTTTTATGCCCGGAAGTGAAACCATATGTGGTTTTCCCAAGCTGGAGAATAGCCTGTTGATTTTTATTATCCCAGGAAACAAATCCTCCTACAGTTTGAGCAAGCTCTTGGAGGGGAACATATAGATGTCCTTTGTGTTCTTTTAATAGAAGTTGGTTTTCCAGTTCTTTTCCATTAATGGACAGTTTTGGTCCAACGTAATTGGCGTAGTCCATATAGTTAAACTGAAGAGTTTTGTCAGACTTTTCTGATACAAAGCGCATATCTGTTGTGCATTCAACAGCAATTCGCACTATATTTGGATGAGTGGAGAATTGAAAAGCGTGAATGTCTTTAACTCCGTTTGTATTAACAATTTGAACCGATTCATCTTGGAACAATGTACAATTCTTTATTTCGATAATACTTCTGGCTGGATCTTGTAGCTGAAAACTTTCATAGGGAAAAAGTCCTTCTTTGTCGAAGATTAATTGTAGCGATACTCCGTCTTGCTTCTTAGACCAGGAAATTGATTGGATTCGATACTGTTCAATTGAAGTAGAAGGGTCAATAGTATTCACATCAATCCACTTTTCGTGAATCCATCCCTGCGTATTTTTATATTCCAATTCAAACCACAATTCCTTTTTCGCATTCTGGGCAATTCCTAACACTTTAACCAATCCAGCTTTTTCAGGGAGTTCATCTAGCTGTTTGTAATCCTCCCCTGGCCCTTCGTAGAAAGGAATCAGTAAACTGTTCTTAAGTGAAAACTCTTTATTGATATAGTTTTGTTCCAGATAAGGAGGGTTCTTCACATAGACTAATTCTCCTAATACCCAACCTGTTTTACCCCCCATTAGAATCAAATACCAGTGCTCTTGTTGATAGTTTAGGTAAGAGCCTTGAACGGTAAAAGCTGTATGGGCAGGTATTTCAAAGCATTTGTCAAAATGAATTCCTGGACCACTACGAACATTCACTGCCTCGAGGGTTTCATTGCTTTTTCCAGTGCTTTTGATTGTGACAACCCATCCAGCTACCCAACCGGTTCCTTTGTCAAGACGAATCTCGTACCAAATTTTACCATTCATGTCCTTGGATTGAAAAAGAACCTCAAATTCTCCATACGTATCAACAGTTGTTACTATTGGTGCACTAGTAGAAGGGCCACTTCGAATATTAACAATGGGTTCAATACAACAAATACGATTGGTAACCTGTTGTTTTTGGTCGGACCAGTTTTTTACTTCGACCACCCAACTGGCAACCCATCCTTCGATATTATTTGGAAGTCGAATGGAGTACCAATCCTTTCCATTTTCGTCTTGTTCAACAAATATTCCTCGGGCTTCAATATGAGAGGCGATTTAATAGACAATGGGGTATCGAGTGCCAGGGCCTTTTCGAACGTTAATTCCTTTGCAGATGATTAACTTATCGGAAGCGCTTTTTTTGTTCTCTTCTGCTGTTTTTACGGTTACCACCCAACTGGCAACCCAACCGAATTGATTGGACTCAATGGGAATTTTGTACCAAGTACGATTGTTTTCATCATTTATTTTTGCAACTACCGTTTTGGCGATTTGTTCCGAAGTAATAAAATGCACTGGGGCTGATAAACTAGGACGAGTACGGATTTTTACACCAGGATCAATTACTATGGAGAGATTACTAACCGGAGTTTCCTTTTCGGACGTTCTAATGGAGTCGATCACCCAACTGGCAACCCAACCGCTTGTGGAATCATTG
>CAYRBR010000003.1:12736-22958 GCA_964422555.1 uncultured Caldisericota bacterium
AATTTTGTACCAAAGGTTGTTTTCTGAATCATTCGTTTCGCTAACAATTAAAAATTCACCAGGAGTTTCGATCACATATACAACGTCTGCTTTGGTAGAGGTGGCATTTCGTACATTTACCAAAGGGGTAATAAGAGCATAACGAAGAGTATCGGCCTGGGTATTCAAATGAAAATTTGTAGTAACTAAAAGGCAACAAAGCAGGCATAAGAAAAGTCTTCGAATCCATTTATAGTATTGCTTAATCATTACAGATTCCTCATTTCTCTTCTTTCTTCTTTCTTCTTCAATGATTGTCTTTTGTCGTATTTAGTTTTTCCTTGGGCCAGTGCTATGATAACCTTTATCCATTGTTGTTTTAGCACAATTTGAATAGGGATAAGAGTAAAACCCTTTAGTAAAACTTTGTGAGATATTTTACGAATTTCTTGTTTTTTTAATAATAGTTTACGTTTGTGAGTTGGATTATAAGAGCCATAGGGAACATCTGCATGAATATGTAAGTCATGTATCCATGCTTCGCCCTTTTCAATTGTGACATAACTATCAATGAAATTTACTTTCCCGGATCGAATTGCTTTTACTTCAGGACCGGTAAGAACAATCCCAGCTTCAGTCTGCTGCATAATCTGATAATTATGAAACGCCTTTTTGTTTAATGCAATTGACTTGATTCCCGAATTATCCTGCTTCATGCAAATAGTATAATACAAATAGTAGTATTTTGTAAAGCACTGAGAAGACTACAATTTGTTTTATCTAAAAGACTGTAAGTACTCTCTTTGAATAGGGGTTAAATTGTCAATATTAATACCAAGTGTCTTAAGCTTGATTCTGGAAACCTCTTTGTCAATATCATGGGGTACATTGTAGATTCCAACCGACAAGTGGTTGTGAAGTAAATATTCTGCACTTAGCACTTGAAGGGCAAAGGATAGGTCCATTATTTCAGCAGGGTGTCCATCACCAGAGGCGAGATTAACCAGCTTACCATCTGCTATAACATTGATTGTATTCCCATTGGCCAGGGTATATTCTACAACATGTTGCCGAACCTTTTTTTTACAAACTGCTTCTGTTTCAAGTGCAGGCATGTCAACCTCTACATTGAAATGACCTGCATTGCAAAGAATTGCCCCGTTCTTTAACGATGAAAAATGGGGAGAAGAAATAACTTCGCTACAACCTGTAACCGTAACAAAGAAATCTCCTTTATAGGCTGCTTTTTCCATAGTCATTACATGAAAACCATCCATATGGGCTTCTACAGCTTTAATTGGATCAATCTCGGTAATAATAACTTTTGCTCCAAGAGCTTTTGCTCGGAGAGCTACTCCCTTGCCACACCAACCATAACCTGCAATAACAACTGTTTTTCCAGCAACAATTAGGTTGGTAATACTCATAATCGATGTCCAAACAGATTGTCCTGTACCATATCGATTGTCAAACAGGTATTTGCTTTTTGCATCATTCACCAAGATCATCGGAATACCTAGTGTGTGATTCTGTTGCCTTGCTTTTAATCGAATTACACCCGTTGTGGTTTCTTCGCAGCCCCCAACCATCTCTTTACAAAAGCTAGGGTAGTATTCATGAAGGTGATGTGTTAAATCTCCTCCATCATCAATAATAATGGAGGGTTTATGTTGAATCATTTGATCCAAATAATTTTCGTATTCTTCCTCTGAGCAACCATGCTTAGCATAGGTATGAATCCCTTTTTCAGAAATGGCAAGTGTTACATCATCCTGTGTGGAAAGTGTATTGCTTCCAGCTAGATGAACAGAAGCCCCTCCGTTCATTAGAACTTCTGCCAATCGAGCTGTCTTTGCTTCAAGATGAATGCATACGGCTATTGTCAGTCCTTTAAAGGGTTTTTCTTGTAAAAGTCTATTTTCAATATGCTTCAAAATAGGCATATTGTTACGAACCCACTGAATTTTTTTCTGACCGTTTTCTAATAAGTTCATAATGAATCTCCTTATAAGACCCGAATGCAGCCAGCAATATGTTCCGATTCAGTTTCCTCAATTGGATTTGTTGCAGAAGAAGGAGTGAGTGTGGAGATCTTTTCAGGCTGAAAAATCTCTAGTACTCTGTGACAGATTACAGAAGGATCTTTGTTTTGTTCACAAACCTGAAGGAGTTTTTTTGGAGCGTTAGATTGTTCCATAATGCCAGGAGAAAGGAGAAGGACTGTATCACCTTTTTTTAACCTCTGTTGTGTATAAGCCACAACCGGTTTTGTGTAAGAGAGTTTTATGGGATCAATCATACCCAAAGGTAAAGACATTTGAGCTTCCTGATTGCTACTAGAAGATTCAATACTGAAAAGTCGATGTTTACGATACAAAAGAGCCTTGCAATATCCTGCATTTAAGCAAAGTAATTCAAAGTTATCATTAATAGTTACTAGTAAAAGAGAAGTTGTCATATCGTTTTCAGTTGACAGAGATCGTTTTTGAAGTCCTTCATGAATAGAAGAAAAAAGAGATAAGAAAAAATCAGCATTTGTTTTTCTTTCAATTTGTTCTCGTTTTTCAGCAAGCAATGTACCTAGTCGAGAAATAGCATAGAAACTAGGTTGCGAATCAGAAGAACTGCAGAATAAATGACTTGATAAAGCCATGCTAAGTATATGTTTTGATGGCATTTGAAACGCTTGTAACCAGGTGTCTGCAAACGTTTTCTCTTCATCCCCGAGTTTGGAAATAATTTCACTAACTATTTTTTTTGGGTGCGTAAATAACATGAATCACCTTATTCTTTCAATAATGGGCTTAGGTATTGACCAGTAAAACTTTCTTTTTTCTGTATTATTTGTTCGGGGGTTCCATGTGCTACTACTTTTCCCCCAAATTCGCCTCCGCCGGGACCTAAATCAATAATGTGATCACAACATTTAATAACATCTAAGTTGTGTTCGATAATAATCATGCTATTACCTTTGTCAACTAATTTATTAATCACGTTCAACAGCATTTTAATATCGGCGAAATGTAAACCGGTAGTAGGTTCATCCAGAATGTATAAAGTGTGCCCTAGAGTTCGTTTGCTGAGTTCCAGTGCTAATTTAATTCGCTGTGCTTCTCCACCGGACAAGGTGGTGGAGGATTGACCTAGCTTTATGTATCCTAAGCCTACATTTTTCAGTAACTCAAGCCTTCTTTGAATGGAAGGATAAGGGGAAAAAATTTCATAAGCCTCATTCACTGTCATTTCTAAAACATTGTAAATATTGTACCCTCTGTATTCAATGTCCAGTGTTTCCTGGTTAAAACGTTTTCCTTTGCACACCTCACAAGGGACATATACATCCGGTAAAAATTGCATTTCGACTTTTACCAACCCATCTCCTTTGCAGCTTTCACATCGACCACCTCGAACGTTAAAACTGAAACGTCCTGGAGAATATCCTTTTATCTTTGATTCAGGAAGAGCTGCAAATATTTTTCTAATTTCTGTCCATAAACCCACGTATGTGGCAGGATTAGATCTTGGTGTTCGTCCAATGGGGCTCTGGTCTACCATCATTACCTTCTGTATGTATTCAAGACCTCGTAATGAACGGTAATCTCCTGGATTTGCAGTATGACTTCCCATTTCTTTTTTGATTGCTTTATAGAGTACATCATTAATCAGTGTACTTTTCCCAGAGCCTGATACGCCTGTAATACAGGTGCATTTACCCAGTGGAAAGGTAACATTGACATTCCTAAGATTGTGTTCCTTTACTCCTTTTAAAATTATTTCATGCCCATTTCCGCTTCGTCTTTTTTCAGGTAAAGGAATTGTTTCAGTTCGATTTAGAAATCTTGCAGTGAGGGATTTCTTAGACTGTAAAATGGAATCAATTGGACCAGCGGCAACTACTTCGCCTCCATGAACACCTGCTTTGGGTCCCATGTCAATAATGTAATCTGCCTTTCGAATTGTCTCTTCATCGTGCTCCACCACTATAACAGTGTTGCCTGTATCTCGAAGTCGTACCAGTGTGTGAAGAAGTTTTTCGTTATCTTTTGAGTGTAAACCGATACTTGGTTCGTCTAGAATGTATAGAACACCCATTAAGCCAGAGCCAACCTGGGAGGCAAGTCGCAATCGCTGTGCTTCTCCACCCGAAAGAGTGGCGGATGGTCTTGCAATGCTTAGATATTCAAGTCCTACATTAAGAATAAAAGACAATCGTTCTTTAATCTCTTTAATGATTCGATTTGATATAATTTGTTTGGCAGGAGAAAACTCTAGCGAATCTAGAAATGAATATAGATTACGAATGGATAGATTGGATGCTTCAATAATGTTCTTATCCCCAATTGTAATTGCCAGCGCTTCTGGTTTTAAACGGTACCCATTACAGGAAGAACAGTTGTTCGTCACCATATATTTTTCATAGGTAAGTCGGGATGATTCTAAAGGAGTTTCTCTATGGCGTCTTTGTATTGTAGGGATAATTCCTTCAAATCGTCCTTTTCCATATAAAATCGCATGTTGCATTTCTTCGCTTAGTTTTGAGAAAGGGGTTTCAATGGATTCGCCATGTTTTGTTAATAACCTGTCAATTTTCCGTTGTATGTAGCTATCGTTTGTATTTCGAAATCCAGGTACAAAAATAGCCCCTTCTTTGATGGATAAGGATCTATCTGGAATAACTAGATCGGGGTGTACTTCTTTTACTACTCCAATGCCAGCGCACTTAGGGCAGGCACCAAAAGGACTATTGAAAGAAAATAGTCTGGGTTCCATTTTGGGTATTGATATATTGCAGTCCAGGCAGGCAAATGACTCGGAGAAAGTTCTTGTTTTCCATTCACCAGGATTATCCTCTTCTTCATACATAATGTCGACTACTCTATCAGAGAGTTCAAGAGCTTGCTCCAGCGAATCAGTTAATCGACTTCTTTCTTTTTTTGAAACTCGAATTCTATCTACAATCACAGAGACATCATGTTTGTATGTTTTTTTAAGCTTAATTGTGTCATCTAAATCGTATATTACTCCATCAACTAAAACACGTACAAACCCCTTTTTTCGGAGTCGCTCGAATTCGTTTTTAAATTCTCCTTTTTTCTTTCTTGCAATAGGAGCCAGGAGTTGGATTCTCTTGGAATCCCAGAGAGAGTATATGGCATCAATAATCTGATCAACCGACTGGCTTTGAATCTCTTTCCCGCAATTTGGACAATGGGGCACACCAACACGAGCCCATAAGAGCCTCATATAATCATATATTTCAGTCATTGTACCTACAGTGGACCTAGGGTTACGACTTCCCGTTTTTTGTGTGATTGCCACGGTGGGAGATAACCCTTCCAGATAATCAACATCTGGTTTTTTCATTTCTCCAAGAAATTGTCGAACATAAGAAGATAGGGATTCAAGATAGCGGCGCTGCCCCTCTGCATAAATGGTATCAAATGCTAACGATGATTTCCCAGATCCTGACAGTCCTGTTATAACAACCAGCTTGTCTCTTGGAATTTCCAGATTGATATTCTTTAGGTTATGAACTCTTGCTCCTCGAATAACTAGTTTCTTTTCAGCCATAGAATTTATTTGTTTTTTTCTTTGTTATATTGTTTTGCTGCTTTCACAAAAGAAGTAAACAATGGCTCAGGTTTTACTGGACGAGAAACAAGTTCGGGATGGAACTGACATCCAATGAAGTAGGGATGGTCAACAAGCTCAATCATTTCTATTAATCCCTTTTTAGGATTAAAACCTGCAAGTTTCATGTTTGTATTTTCAAAATAAGGGAGAAGAGCATTGTTAAACTCGTAACGATGTCTGTGTCGCTGAGTGATAAGTTCATTGTTATAAATGGTATAGGATTTTGTATCTTTCTTAATTTTGCAAAGGTAATCTCCCAAACGCATGGTCCCACCTTTCTTATCCAGATTCTTTTGGTCAGCCATTAAATCGATAACCGGATAAGGAGTATGGGCATTAAACTCGGTTGAATTTGCATCTGTTAACCCTAGAGCATTCCGAGCAAAATCAATGACTGCTATTTGCATACCAAGACAAATGCCGAAATAGGGAATTTGGTTTTCTCGAGCAAATTTTGATGCGAGAATCATTCCTTCAATTCCCCGAGTACCAAAACCACCTGGTATAAGAATTGCGTCTAGGTTCTGTAATTTTTCCTTCACATTTGCTTCTGTTATATTGTCACTTTGATACCACTCAATATTTACTTTCACATTGTTTGGAGTTTGTGCGTGTTTTAATGCTTCAACCATTGATAAATAAGCATCCCCAAGTTCAACATATTTTCCTACGATACCAATGGTAACTTCGTCGACAACACAGTTCATTTTGTGAATGGTATCAATCCATAAATCGAGGTGAGATGATTTATTATCTAACACCCAAATTTTCTCAAGTGCGTTACATAAACCTTCTTCCAGAATTCTTTTTGGAACATCATATATATTTTTTACATCTTCCACAGCGAAAATGCGATCTTTTTTTACATCACAAAACATAGAAATCTTATTTTTGATATCTTCTTCAATTTTGGTGTCGGTTCGGCATGCAATTATGTTTGGTTTGATTCCTACCCTACGTAATTCAGCTACACTATGCTGTGTGGGTTTTGTTTTTAATTCTCCTGTAGCACTAAGATGAGGTAAATATGTTAAATGGATGAGTGCCACATCTTCTGGATCGTTTTCATTGGTGAATTCTCGAATGGATTCTAAGAAAGGAGAACCTTCTATATCACCAACAGTTCCACCAATTTCTGAAATAACAATTTCAGCTTTTGTTTCTTCTACGTGATCCAAAATTCGTTTTTTTATTTGTTGTGTAAAATGAGGAATTACCTGGACTGTCGCTCCAAGATATTCTCCACGACGCTCTTTCTCAATTAGTTGCTGATAAACACTTCCCGATGTTACATTCGAGGAGCGATGTAGGTCTTGGTTCAAAAAACGTTCATAGTGACCTAAGTCTAAATCTGTTTCAGCTCCATCGCAGGTGACAAATACTTCCCCATGCTGATAAGGGTTTTGTAAGCCTGCATCAACATTTAGGTATGGATCAAACTTGATAATGCTAACCCGGTACCCCTTTGATTTTAAAATAAGACCAATAGAGGAAGTAAGAATGCCCTTACCAAGAGAAGACATAACGCCACCAACAATGAACAAATATTTGGTTTTCATTAGAATCGTTCCTTTCGACAAATAGCACTATGAATTAAGTCATCTAGTAATTTTTCAATGGGAATCCCACTTGCATTCCAAAGAGAGGGATACATTGATATGGACGTGAACCCGGGAATTGTATTTACTTCGTTAATCATGATTTTTCCAATTTTGTCAATAAAGCAGTCTACACGAACCATTCCATAACATGAAAGAGCTTTCGCAGTTCGCAAAGAGATATCTTGGATATCTTTCTTTTGCTTTTCTGAGAGAGAAGCTGGAATATCCAACTGAGTTGAATCTTCCAGATATTTTGCAGTGTAGTCATAAAATTCACGTTCCGGGATAACTTCTCCAGGACAAGAAGCCATCCACTTAAGTGTTCCATTCTCTGCGACCCTAGTTAAAATTGAACATTCTATTTCTCTTCCCTCAATCGATTGTTCTAAAAGAATCGTAGATTCAGTATTAAATGCCTTCGAAAGAACGGAATAAAACTCGTCTGGTCGATTTATTTTGGTAACTCCAATACTGCTTCCTCCATGAGGTACTTTTATAAACAAGGGTAATCCAAGTGTGTCGATGAAATGATCAGGACAAAATGTGGGGGATTGAAACTCATCTATTGTTATTGTTTCAAAAGGAGTAACAGGGATATGGTTCGAAAGTAAAATTTCTTTTGTAAGTATTTTATTCATGCAGATTGCACTCGATTCAACATTGCACCCTACGTACGGAATGGATAGCGATGCAAGTAATCCCTGAATGGTGCCATCTTCACCACCTGCTCCATGTAACACTGGGAATGCACAATCTACAGTAACTACTTGTTCCTGAATAGATAATGCGGGGGACGGGTACATTGTTAGTGAAACTGCATCGTTACTATCTGGTTCTTCAACGGATTGAAGTTGGAAGAATTCTTCCTTTGAATAAATACGCCATTTTCCAGATGGACTTATCCCTAGTAAGATGGGGGTATATTTTTCCGGTGAGAGATTTTTTACGATAGTCTGTGCCGAAATCACCGAAATAGTATGTTCAGGTGAAATACCACCAAATAATATCAATACATTCATTAAAAAATGTTCTCCTGTTCATGTGTTTTCAAAAAAGAAATTAAAGACGGAAACAGTAAATCTTTATAGTAATTATTATACACTTGGTTTTCATCAATCCAAATTGTTTCAAACCCTTCCTTTTTGGCTTGTAAGCAATTCACCTTCATATCATCAATCAAAACACATTCAGATGGATTTTTATTGGTCCACCTTAATATATTTTGATAGGAAGATGGATTTGGTTTCCCAATAAATTTAAATGCATGGATGCCATAAATATTTTTAAAATGGTGCTTTATTGAAAGTATAGAGAGGATTTCTTCGATATAACTTTCGGGTGCATTTGAGAATACAATTTTTTCACCGGGTAATACAGAGAGAAATTGATTTAACAAAGGTTCTTTTTTAAGATACCGATTTTTATCAAATGTGTGTACATATTGTAGAAATTCGTTGGCATTGAAGTTACATTCTTGTATTGATCCTAAAAGGCTTGTTCCATATTTTTTCATAAAATGTACTCGAAGTGCATCTACTTCATCAAAGGATATGGAAAGTTTTTGATGGAAGAAATCATTAATTCTTCGGTTACCCTCTTGATACATTCCATTCTTGGGCGGATAAATTGTTTTGTCGATATCAAAAAACCAAGTCCATTTTAAGGTTTTATTCTTTTTCATCATAGATATTTATTATACAATTTTGAAAGCAAGAGGCACAAAAAAAATTCTTCCATTGGATGCTATACAATTAGTAAGTTGATATGACTACAAATGAACATACAATATATGAAAACTCTGGAGGTTAGAATGCGAACACCAACCAACGAAAAAGTAATCGGTTTAGGTTTTACATTTGACGATTTATTGCTTGTCCCTGCAAAATCGGAGGTTCTTCCTAAAAGTGTCAGTTTACAATCTAAACTTACTCAAAATATTTCAGTAAATATACCCATCGTAAGTGCTGCTATGGATCGAGTAACCGATGCACGGTTAGCGATTGCACTGGCAAGACAAGGTGGAATAGGTATTATTCATAAAAATCTGAGCATAGAAGCACAGGCAGATCAGGTTGATAGAGTAAAACGATCTGAAAGCGGTTTGATTACAAATCCTGTCACAACAAAAAAGAGCAATAGTGTGCAAGATGCTCTGGATATAATGAAGAAATACAAAATCTCAGGTGTTCCTATTACTGACGACAATAACACTCTTATTGGTATTATTACAAACCGAGACATTCGTTTTGTAACCGATTATTCGGTTCCCATTGAAAGCGTAATGACAAAAGAGAATTTGATAACTGCTCCAACAGGAACCTCTATAGACCAAGCTAAAGATATTCTTGCAAAGCATAAAGTTGAAAAACTACTTATTGTAGATGACCAATATAAATTGACCGGTTTGTTTACAATAAAAGATATTGATAAAATTACGAAGTACCCACATTCTTGTAAGGATCCAAAGGGTCGCTTGCGAGTGGGTGCAGCTGTGTCCACTTCACCTGATTGTATGGATCGAATTGATGCTCTTGTTAAGGCCGGGCTTGATGTAATTGTAATTGATTCAGCACACGGGCATCATGTGGGTATTATTACGCTTGTAAGGGAAGTGAGAAAGAAATATCCAACCTTAGAAATTATTGCTGGGAATGTTGCTACTGGTGAAGCAACAGAAGCTCTCATTAAGGCTGGTGCTAATGCTGTGAAAGTTGGAATCGGGCCTGGTTCAATATGTACTACTAGAGTAATTGCAGGAGTCGGTGTTCCTCAATTATCAGCTGTTTTGAATTGTGCAGCTGTCGGGAAAAAATACAATGTACCAGTTATTGCTGATGGTGGGATACGATTTACCGGTGATATTACTAAAGCTTTGGCAGCCGGAGCATCCACTGTTATGCTGGGGAATCTACTGGCGGGTCTGGAAGAAAGTCCTGGAGATTTAATCTACCTGGAAGGTAGGCAATATAAAGAATATAGAGGTATGGGATCACTAGAAGCAATGAAAA
>CAYRBR010000003.1:22968-49601 GCA_964422555.1 uncultured Caldisericota bacterium
GTATTTCCAAGACGAAATGGATACTGCGAAATTAGTACCAGAAGGAATTGTTGGAAGAATTCCCTATAAAGGAAGACTGGGAGATTTTGTGTACCAAATGTTGGGTGGTTTGCGAGCAGGTATGGGATATCTAGGTGCAGAGAGTATACAAAAACTTCAAGATACTGCAAAATTTGTACAGATTACTCAGTCAGGTGTCAGAGAGTCTCATCCACATGATATCCAGATTGTTAGAGAAGCTCCAAACTACTGGTTAAAGTAAGAGTTTTTTAGCTCCTCTTTGATATTCATTAGAATCTGATTAGAAACATTTTGGTCAACATGTAACATTTGTTTGCATGTTGATTTGATGGTAGTAAAAATACGGATGTTGTCCTGACATGTTGTGCATGAATATAATTCTTCACATTCAACTAACATTTTTTTGTATTCTGTTTTTTCCTTTTCAGACATTCTGTTGTCCACGTATTCGTCAACGAGCAACTGTCTTTCCTTGCATAGTTTTGGATCGGGTTTTAAGCTCATTTGGTGTTTAGTATCCTTTCTTTCAGTAATAGTCTAGCTCGGTGTAATCTGGATCGAACAGTACCAACAGGAATCAAAAGAACTTCTGCGATTGCTTCATAAGATAAGCTTTCAATATCAGACAATACAATTACTTCCCGAAATTTTACTGGAAGTTTTTCGATCGCTTCTCGTACTATATTAATCTCGATTTTGTTCATGATTGTTTGGTCAGTTGATGAAGATGTATCGGGTATAAATTCAAGTCCATTTTCGATATGAACCGATTGTTTCTTTTTCTTCTGAAAGGAAAAGAAGACATTTCGCAATATACTCAAAATCCAAGCTTTGAAGTCGGTATCTTGCCGGTATGAATAGAAGTACTTCATGGCTCTAAGGAATGTTTCTTGAGTTACATCGGATGCATCATCTTGACTTTTTGTGTAATATAAAGCAACTCGAAAAACATCATCATGGTATTTCTCGAGTAACTGTTCAAATAATTGTCTGTCTTTCATGTTCATACTACTATTGTAGATCAACGATTTAAAAAAGGGAATATGTTTATACTGAAGAAGAAAGATAGAGTCATTTCCTTGATAATTATGTCGGGTGTTCGATTGTAAAGTAAGCATATTAAATAAACCAATCAAAAAAGAGAATAGTTCAGATTTTAATGGGTTTGGAAATATACTTTATAGAATAGAAGAATCTTCCTCTAGAAAAGATGTATCAGGTAGGTGAGATACAAGTTCTTTTTTATTTAATGAATTTACATTAAATTGTCTTGGTAAAAAAAGAAAACTGTAAGGAGTAATTTTTTCAATTTTGCATTCCAAGGCATAGCAAGCTCCGAAAATCATATGATAGTATTTTCCATCTCTAATAACTTCCGATGCAGAAGCAATGACTGGGTGGCCACCCTGGAGTTTGTCAATTGTTAGTTTCGCTAAGTGGACTGCTTCGCTTTCATCTTTTGGGATTGATATACAATCAATTTGCAATGTATCACCTTTTGCTAAGGGAGATGTGAGAGAGTGACTTTTTTTCTTAATGAGGGGTTTTGGAGTGTGAGAGGGTGGATTTGACGAGTTTGACGGAAGAGATATAGTTTCAGCGTCGTTAGAAAGAGAATTTTCTAACTCTTCATCATCATCATCTGGGGCTAATGTAAAAATATTCTTTAGAATATCTGAAAATTTGTTCATGAGGTACCTCCAAAAATTGCACTACCGATACGCAACAATGTAGAACCTTCTAAAATAGCATAAGGGTAGTCATTTGTCATGCCCATGGAAAGAACAGGAAATTTACTTCCAAACTTGTTTTCCATTTCGTCTCTGGTTGTTCTTAGAAGGGAAAAGCATCGGCGTATTTCTTTTTCTTCTTTTGTATTGGTTGCCATGGTCATAAAACCTTGAATTTCAATACTAGAATAGGATAACAGCGGTTCAATGATAAAAGGAAGAATTTGAGGAAACACCCCGAATTTAGTTGGATCTTTTGCAGTTCTAACTTCAATAAGAAGAGGGTATTTCTCTTTTCTCAAATGAGAAGGCAAGGAGTTGGGTTCAGCTATATCTTTACTATTTTCAAATTTTCTAGCAATAAAAGATGCAAGACTGACTGAATCAACAGAATCTATACGTTCAAAAGACTCAATGGCTTTTCCTACCTTATTTGATTGTAAGTGTCCTATAAAACAAAACTGTATTGATTCATTCGATTGTTTTTCGGGAATATCATCTGGGTCTGAGTAATGATTGTGAACAGCATGTACTTTTGGCAACCCAGTTTGCAGATAATTCTCACCAAAAAGTTTTTCTCCAGCTTCAATGGCATACAGAACATCTTGAAATGAAGCTTTTTTTGAAGCGCACATCAACTGCACATCTTCTATTCTTCGATTTGCTTTATGTACGTATTTGGCAATATCTTGGTGGATACGGTTTAAATTTTGTTTGATTAGCTCTTTTTTACTCATTAGATTTAAGATCTTTCTCTACTTGTTTCCAGTTTGAAAAAACTTCATAGCCCCGTAAATTTTCAATTGGTTTTGTTTCGTCCTTACTTCCAAATGAGCTAACGATATAGTATTCAGTACCGGGTTGGTAGCCAGCAATTTGAATCGGAGTATAAACAGGTTTACCGGTGGAAGAGGAGAGATAATATATTGCATATTCTCCTGGACTAAACTCTTTTACGGTGGATGGTTTCAAAATTGCAGCATTTTGATATCCAAATGTAAAGTATCCTTCAATTTTCCGAGTGTTTAGAAGAACATCAACATAGAATTCAGTGGTGAAAACAACCAATACTTGTTTTTCGTTCAGTGGTTCCAAGTGAGTAATTTGACCGGTTACGGATAAATTTGAAGGGTAGGTTAGTGTGAAAGTGGCACTATCTCCGACTTGAAACTTCGAGAAGTACTTCTGATTCATAAGTAAAACATATGAAATTTCTTCATTGTCGACTACTTTACAAATAAACTCTCCCTCTTTAACCTTTTTCCCATCTTCAACACGTTCAAATTCAGTGGGAGGATCAGTTATTTCCTGAGGAGTTAACGAACCATTCAGAGCATTATCGACAGTATAGGTACCTTCTAGGGTGTCCCGTATATAACTAAGGATACCGTTGGATTCAGATTGAATCTCTGTTGAACCTTGACCTGTTTTGATTGATAGAACGGGAGAGCCAACTCGAACCACAGCTCCTGCGATTTTCTCTCGCTCGATTGTACCGTCAATGGGACTGAAGTATACTTTTTCATTTTTTGAATTAAAACCATTTGCGGGGATCATAATTTCCAGACGAAGAACTTCGAGTAATTCTGTATCATTTGAGCCAGTAAATGTAATGCTGCGAAATACTTGTACAAGAATAATTGCAGCAACCACAAAACACAAAACTATTACTAAGTATGATACAGCATCGGTTTTGTTTCTATTCATTCTTGTACTCCGTTACTGAAAAAAACATGATGGCTATCCCATTTGAGACTTAAGAAAATCAGGTATATCTAAACCTTCTTCGTCATCATCGTATGTATCTCTTGAAACCGTTACAGTTTCCTTTTTTGACATAGTTTGAGAGGAGGATGTAGATTCATTCCCTTTCTTTTGTTCAGGAATTCCAGTGGCTATTACCGTAATATAAACTTCATCGTCTTTAATATAGCGGAAATTCCCTCCACCCCAAATAACTTCTGGTTCAATTCCATTATTTTTTGCTAAAGCTGTTATTTCATTCACACTTTTCATTGCTTCTTCCATAGAAAACTTCATTGAACCTCTAATGTTGATCAAAACAGATTTAGCAGATTCGATTACACTTCTGTCAATCATTCGACTGTTTACTGCGTTTTGGGCAGCTTCAATAGCTCTATTATCACCTTTTGCATGACCAATACCAAAGTAGGCTCTACCGGAATCTTTTAGTACTTTTTGTAAGTCTTTAAAATCAACATTTATAAAGCCAGCTTCGTGGACTAATTCTGAAATGCCTTGTACGCATTGCCTGAGTACATCATCAACCAGCGCAAATGACTCTTGCATTGGGGCTGAACGACGTTCCAACGCGAGAAGATTCTCGTTTTCAATGGTTACAATGGAATCTACATGTTCTTTGAGTTTGCTAATTCCTTCTGCTGCATATTCCATACGACGTTTTCCTTCAAATGTGAAAGGCTTGGTAACAATACCAACGGTTAAAACACCCATATCCTGGGCAATGCGAGCAAATACTGGAGTAGCTCCGGTTCCTGTTCCACCACCCATACCTGCAGTTAGGATGACCATATCAGCTCCTTCAAATAGCTGACGTATTTCATCTTCGTTTTCTTGTGCTGATTTTTCACCTAACTCGGGATTGGCTCCAGCTCCTAAGCCATCCGTAATACGAGCTCCTATTTGGAGTTTAATGGGGGCTTCTGATAAGTCTAATGCTTGTACATCTGTATTTACAGCTACAAATTGAATTTTGTCCAATCCATAATTGACCATACGATTCACAGCATTGGTCCCGCCACCACCAATACCTATCACCACAATCGTAGGATATCTTTTCCACGTGTTAACACCAGAATGCTCTGACATCTACAGCCTCCCTTCAAAAAGGAATATCGTTAATATGAAAACCATTTTAGTTTACCTTATTGAATGTCAATAGATGTTTTAATAATAAAGAAGGGATTGAAAAAATCAAGTTTTTGTATATTTAAATCGACATAAAGTTGCACTTTTGTTTAAAAATGTGTTACAAAAAGTACTAAATTTACATAAAGTAGCAAAAATGTAACAAGAATAATATAAAAAGAGTTGAAAAAGAAATACAACTCTGGTATAAGCTCTTCTTCCCTATGGATTCTCTTCTTCTGCAGAACGATCAATTTGATCCGAACTGAGTGTTTCGACATCTGCTTCTGTATCCTTATCTGTTTCAGAGTTAGTGCTGTTTACCTTTGAACAAACAGCTTGCTCAAAGAATCGTAAATCAACAGTATTGTACTCATAAAGATGATCTGATTCGCAAAGATATTGTTCGATTCTATTGATTTTATTCTCTACCTCATCATAATCCGAGTTGAATCCAATTATATACCGAATAGGATGGTCGAATTTCGTTTCTTTTTCAAACGATAAACCTTCTTCGCTGGAATAGCTTATAGAACCTACCAATGGCCCTAAATGACTAGGAGAATGTATTAGGTAATAGACAAATGGTCTTACTTTATGTTCATAAAGAGTAAGAAAACTGTCTTGTTGTTTCGAGTCTGTCATACTTGCTTTATTTTCATTTGTATTCGATTGAACTGTTATATAGAAAAGAGGGGAACTTTCTTCTGTAGGGATAGAACCACTTATAGTTGGAATTGATAAGATGGAACAATTTTTGCTACAGGGATAGATATAGTCATTTAGTTGTATGTAGAAAAAAGAAGATGGTTCATAAAATTCGAGAGTCCAACTTAAAAAAGAATCTTTCTGTAATGAGCCATGGATATCTTTCTCTTGGAACACTTTGTTTTGAGGAATATTTTGCACAGTATTTTTTAAAAGGAATCCGATGAAACTATTTTCTTTACATATTGATTGAGCAATTCTTTTTGTTTCTGGAGAAGCCTTTATTGTTAGAAAAGGAGAAAAGATAACAAAAAAATTGTACAAGAGCAACGATACAGCAAGCACAAAGAGTAAAACCAAGGGACCTTTTCGTAAACGACGGTTTTGATTTGTTTTTTTCGTCATAGTACTCCAACATGTAAGTAAAACGTGCCCGAGAGGATTCGAACCTCCAATCTTCGGCTCCGGAGGCCGACGCTTTATCCGTTAAGCCACGGGCACATTGTCTATAATCCTTTTACTGAACCTTTTTCCCAGGGGAATGTTAAGAAAAGACGAATTGGAAGAATTGGGTAGGCTATCTCATTCTGAAGTTCAGGAGTAAGGATTTTATGCCAAACAGCCACCATAGATATTGGAATGGAGGTTTCTTCTGAAACACTTTCCAGAAGTTTTAATCCAGAAAGAACTGCATCCTGGCTTGAATCGAATCGAAGGTGAGTGTTGCTGATAAATCCAGAAACAAGTAAGTGGGAATGTTTTTCGAGAGAATGTAGTGTTCTCAGAATCCGTTCTTTTGTGTTTGAGAAAGGTCTCATTGTATTGACAACAAGGAAAACTTCCAGATCCGTTTCTTTCATGATGTCATTAAATTGTGCAATTGTGGTACAACCGTTCTCCTCTCCTCCTACGTCAATTACTAAGTCGAAATCATCGCTTCGAATGTGATCATAGATGTGAGAGGGCACAATGGGCATATCCATGTGACGTACTTCTTTGTCTGGAAGAATTAAATTAATTCCTAGATCTGTTATTTCTTTTTCTCGATCCCGAAGACGAATATACGGTTTGATGATATCCATGTCAATCAAACGTATCGGTCGTTCAGGTGCTTCTTTCATTTTCTGGGCTGTGAAATTAATTGCAATTTCACTTTTTCCTGAACCCATATTCCCGATAAAAATCCATATTTTTTTCTTGGAAGTGTTTTCTTTACTCATATACTTTTGCTTCCGTTTCTCCTTGAAGAACTTTATAAATATTATAAGCCAGTGCTTCCATTTCCTTTTCACCTGGATAGACAATAAAGGGTGCATGGATAAAGTCAAGATATTCTTCAAGTTCTTTCACAATTACAGGGGAGTATGCCATACCACCGGTGAATACAATTGCATCTACTTTGCCTTTTAATACAGCACTACATCTGCCAATTTCCTTAGCCAGATTGTAAATAAGTGCATTCATTATTCGGGTTGGTTCTTCTTCGCCTGCTTCGGCTCGGTCTTCTACATCTTTTGCATTGTTAGTCCCAAGAAGAGATACCATCCCCCCTCTGCCAGCCAACAATTTTTTTGCTTCAGCATACGTGTATTGACCAGAGAAACACAAGTCAACCAAAGGTAGACTAGGTAGAGTACCGGCTCTTTCAGAACTGAATGGACCATCTCCATTCAAAGCATTGTTAACATCGATACATCTTCCTTTTTTATGGACTCCGATCGAAATACCGCCCCCCATATGAGCAACGATCAAATTACTATCCTCATACTCTTTGTGAAGTTCTTTGGCAGCTTTTCTTGCACAATATTTTTGATTTAAAGCATGCCAGATAGATTTTCTTTCAACGCCTTTTAAACCGGATACTCTTGCAACATCTTGCATTTCATCAACCGTAACAGGATCAGATATGAATCCAGGAATGTTGTATGCTTTACATATTTCAGTTCCGATAACTGCTCCAAGATTCGATGCGTGAAGCATATATTTTCCTTCACGCAAATCATTCACCATTTGATCGTTAAAAGGATAAACGCCCGATGTGAGAGGTTTTAATACTCCACCTCTTGATGCGATCGCTGTAACATCATGTAAAGAAAAACCATGTTTCTCAATAGTGTCAGTAATTTTCTGTTTGCGAAAAGAAAGCTGATCGAAAAGTGTTGGAAATTGTTTCAATTCTTCAGCAGAATGAACAATATTCTCTTGCATCATTTTTTCAGTATTCTTGAAAATTGCTATTTTTGTTGATGTTGAACCCGGGTTGATTACAAGTATGATTGCGTCTTCCATAATAACCTTCTTTCAGTATAAAAACTACGTCTATTTGTTGGCAGCACTCATTAAGGTAGCAATTAAAATGGCATTGTACTTATTCTCGGGTGTGTCAGCACGAGAAGGAACGACAATAGGTACTTTTGCTCCAACTGTGATCCCGGCAGATTCTGTTTTACCTCCACCCAAATAGACTAAAACTTTGTAAAAAACGTTGCCAGATTCAATGTTGGGCATTAACGTAATATCAACATCTCCACAAATTTCTGAAGTAATACCTTTATGTTTTGCAGCTTCAGCCGAAACTGCATTGTCGATTGCCAGAGGTCCTTCAATGACACATCCCGGTATTTGTTTTCTCCTGCTCATTACAGCAAGAATGGAAGCATCTAATGTGGATTGCATTTTTGGAGATACTGTTTCAACAGCAGAAATAGCAGCTACTTTTGGAAGATTAATATCAAGTCCTTTGGCTACTTCGATTGCATTTTTAATGATCTCAATTTTTTCTTCAAGACCTGGTGCAATGCAAATACCTCCATCTGTCATCAGGATCATTTTGTGATAAACTGGACTTTTAATTACTCCTACATGGGAAAGAAGTTTCCCTTTTCGAATTCCATATTCTTTGTTTAATACTTGTTTGAAGAGGATTGGAGTTGGAATGAGTCCTTTCATTAAAATTGTTGCCTTTTTTGCATTAATTAGCTCGAGACCTTTTTTACATTGATCAATTTTTGAATCTACCGGGATTGTTTCTACATCCGCTATAGGGTAGTCACCTCTAGAGGCTTCTTTGAGAGCTTCCGGTGTATCGATAAGGATCGGATCGATGAAGCCATCCTTACGAGCTGTAAAAACAGCATCTAGAACTGCATGGTCAGCTGCAGCAACAACGGCTACTTTCTCGGGTTGTAATTGTTTTGCCTTTTCTTGTGCTTCTTTAAAATTATGTATCATTTAATCCTCCTGAAAAATACACTATCAGATGTAAGTTTAATTGCTTTGATATATTTTTTCTGATTCTTCTTCATTCAGTACTCGCAAGGTACCTTCTGCTAATGATTTCATTTCATCACTCCCAGGATACACATAAACGGGGGCAATAAAGGAAACATATTGTTTGATGTTCTCGACCATTATTTGACTTTGAGCCATTCCTCCAGTTAATAAAATTGCATCTGGAGATTGTTTCATGGCAGCAGTCATGGCTCCAATTTCTTTGGAAATCTGATAAACTAAAGCATTGAATATTAACCGTGCGTATGCATCGTTTTCTTCTAGTTTTTTTAATACATCTCGTAAATCATTTGTTCCCATATACGAAATCAGACCTGCTTCTTTTACCAGTTTTTTGTACATGGTTTTTTTGTCATACTCTCCACTGTAGCACATATTTACTATATCGATTGCCGGAAGAGTCCCGGCACGATTGGCTGAAAAGGGACCCGATTCCATGGCATTATTAACATCAATAATTCGACCTTTTTTGATGCAGGATATCGAAATACCTCCACCCAAGTGAACCACTATACATGAAGTTTGTGAAAATTCTTTATCGAATTCTTCACAATAATGTCTCATAGTAGCTCTACAATTTAAGGGATGATCTAGAGACTTGTGCTTGACATTCTTGAGTCCAGTGAAATACGATTCATCCTGGAATTCATCTACCGAAACCGGATCAACAACATAGGCAGGAATGGAAAGGTCTTGAGCTAGTTCATATGCTAGAACACAGCCTAGATTGGAAGCATGCTGCCCAAATTGAACTGCTTTGACGGTAGAAAGCATTGCTTCATTCACTCTATAGGTGCCTGCTTTCATGGGTCCTAACATGCCACCTCTTCCAACAATGGCAGATAAGTCTTCCAGTTTAATTTCATGGTCTTGTACGGTTCGAATGATTTCAGAAAGACGAAATTCTCTTTGATCAAACACAGTTGGGAATGTATTTAATTTTTCTTTAGAATGAGAAATTTCTTCGAAGAATATTTCTTTTGTACCATCAAAAATTGAAACCTTCGTGGATGTAGAACCAGGATTAATTGCTAATACTTTCATAGTGTTATTTTCTCCTTTTGATAAGTGCTTCTTCAGGACATATCGATATACAATACCCACAGTGTGTACAGTCTGCGGGGTTCCAAAACAAATGATCCTCTTTTATGTACATTGCGTGTAATGGACAAAACGTTTCACAATCACCACAAAGAGTACAGATATCTTTTTGAATTCCGATGCTGTAATTTTCACCATACGTTTCAATAGGATTAGTTGGTTTTTCTAATTTATCACCATATATCATCAGGCGAGAAACAATAGAATTGCCAAATCCTTTTTTATCTGCGTAAACAAGAAGCTTGTTCTTTGATACTGGGGTACCAAACAAGTAGCTTGCAACCGCATCAGCTGATATGACATTTTGACTAGTTACCAAAAAATGCTTCTCAAAGGAAGTATTAAGGTTGATCGCACAGTGTACTTTACTAGTAATCTGTGAGGCTATTTCAAGGAAGCTAAGGCAACGAAGTTGGTAATTTTCTTGTATCAAAATTTCATTTCGAGTGTAAGATGGAAGAACCCAAAACAGGGATGCCAGTGTACCGTGAAAATCAAATATAGCATCCGAGCCAAGGATCGTGATAGGAATTATGTAATCAGATTCCATAAGGCTTTTAGGAAGATACCGTTGGCTTAGAAATTTCCCCTTTTTTGGAGTTCCAAAAAAAGAAAATTGCAAGGGAGGAAGTTTCTTTGGTAATTTAAGAAAATGTTCAAGCTGCATATACTTCACTGTTGGTGAAATACTCGATAGAATTGGGTCAACGGTGGGGTAATAAAGGTCACACAAAACAAAGCAGTCAGAAGCCCTTAACTCGTCAAGTACTGTTTTAAGTACGGTCGCTAGATAGTCAAGTTCTTCAGATGCAGGTTCTTTGTTCATGTTTAGTAGAAGGCATACCTTTTTCCCTTCTAGCTGCTTGGTTTGACGATCTTCTGCCAGTTGTTTGTGTAGAAGAAAAGGTATATCTTTTACTTGCGTTTGTTTCGTAATATTTTTCCAGATAACATTCATATTTTTATTATATCGAAAATTACTGTTCCCCAAAAAAAAGAGTTTTGAATAGTGTAACATTTCCGTCATTCTTTTTTTCACAATCCAAATGTAACTTTATGTGAATTTGGGAATATATATAGCAGAACACGTTTTCATTTTTCTGACAAAGGAGGAAAATATGTTAGAACATATGAACATGGACAGTAAGGAATCGACAAGAAATCTTCCATATAAAAGTAGAGTTGGTGGTATCGTTGTAGGAGTGATTCTATTTATTATTGGAGGAATGATTGGTAGTTTTGTTTCGATTTACTGGATTGCGGGTCATCCTTCTTTTTTACCGAATAACCCTATACAAAATGTATCTATGAATACGAATACAATGCCAGGTACAACGGTGAATTCAACCACCTCTGAAGGTTCTTCTACCGAAATCATTTTATCACACGATCCTATTGTTACTGTAGCTGCTTCGGTTAGTCAGTCAGTTGCCAAAATCGAAGTTTTTCAAATGAGTCCTTATGGATGGCAAAAAGCTGGTTCAGGATCTGGATTTTTGGTGTCCGAAGAAGGATTAATTGTTACCAATAATCACGTAGTTGAAAGTGCTGAACATATAAAAGTTGCTTTTAAAAATGGGGAAGAGTTCGAAGCTGAATTGGTTGGAACTGATAATATTTCAGATATCGCATTGCTAAAAATTGATGGTTCCAATATGCCTTATTTAGAACTGGCCGATTCAAATGACATTCAAGTAGGTGCTTCTGTTATTGCTATTGGGAATCCATATGGATACGAATACACTGTAACAAAGGGAGTAATATCTGCTATTCAACGTGAAATTAGTATTCCTGAACAAAATAGCCAACCAGACTCCTTTTTCGACGGTATTCCTTTTTTCAATATTCCTAATCAACAGCAGCAACAACAACAAAAACCTACAATCCCTATGGTGGGAATTGTCCAAACTGATGCAGCTATTAACCCAGGTAACAGCGGTGGTCCACTTGTGAATATGGAGGGTAAAGTAGTAGGTGTAAACTTCCTCATTGATGCACAAGGGCAAGGTTTAGGTTTTGCTATTGATGCTACAACAGTTAAAAAAGTTGTACACGACCTGGAGAAATATGGAACCGTATCGTGGGCTTCTTTAGGAGTTACTATTACGGAAAACTCCAGTCGTATAGCTGACGATTTAAAAGCCAATACAGATGAAGGAGTAGTGGTTGTAGAAGTTCCTGTAGGAAAAGCAAGAGATGCTGGAATACAAAAATACGATATTATTGTTGGCGCAGATGGTAAAAAGCTTGATACACCAGAAAAGTTGATTACCTATATTCGATCTAAAGATCCTGGCGATTCAATCACTCTTGAGATAATTCGAAAAGGGAAAACTATTGAAATTACAGCAGAACTAGAACAACTGCAAAAATAAATACCTAGCCATTTTTATTTACTCGAAGCCAGAGTTTAGATAAACTCTGGCTTTTTTTGTTCATTTACCTTTTATATACTATAGGCATGAAAGTTCTAAAGGTTCCTTCTTCACAGTTCATCATAAAAAAGATTGACCAGAAAGTAGATTTTGAAAGAGCTGAATGGATCCAAAGGCAGACTCCTGAATTTACTTCAGTTGGCATTATTCCTGCCTATTTTATGGAATTGATTTCTAAAAAAGGAGGTCTAGTTCTTGGGTGTTATGATCAAGACCATTTGATTGGGTATAATTTTGCTTTTCCTTGTCTTTCTTCTTCTCTTGGAACATATCTCTTTGCTGATTCTATGGCATTTCTCCCAGAGTATCAAAATAAAAAACTTGGGTATCATGTGAAACTGTTTCAATATATTTGTGCAAAGGAAACTTTTCAATATATAGTCTGGACATATGATCCTTTACGAGGGAGAAATGCGAATTTGAATATTCGAAAATTAGGTGGAAAAGTCTACCGGTATTTACCTTCCTTATACGATACCTCTTCAAGAGTTGTTACCAATACTGACAAGATACCTGCAGATCGATTGGAAGTAATATGGGATTTGCGAGCAGAGTCTGTTAAAAAGAAGATGGATCGAATGAGAAACGAAGATGCAAATACCCTAACTTCTTCTCCTCTAGTAGATGAGAATAGCGCTTTGCTGATGAATTCAAATGTACACTCTATTCGAGTACAAATTCCTTACGACTTCGACGCATTAATTCAAAACAATCATAGAGTCGCATTAAGCGAAAGGCTTAAATCTCGAAAAGTCTTTCTAAGATGCTTTCAACAGGGTTTTCATGTCGATAACTTTTACCAAGAAAAAGCCAACAACCAGATGAAACCAAAAAATTTCTATATACTAAAAAAAGATCGTTAACGATCTGGCAATTCTGGCTGTGGAATGACAACTTCAGAATGAGATTCCGTTGAGTTTTGTCGATATCGGCTTCCAGGTCCTGCTGTCCATCTAAAAATTCCTGCTATTGTAGTAAAGAGAATGAGTGCAAAGATAATCAAATAAGTAGATAAAGTGGCCATTAGGGGAGAAATCTTTTTTCCATTTTTTGTTTGGATCGAAATACAATCTTCTGTAGGACATGCTTCAACGCATTTATAACAGTCTATGCAATCTATATCTGTGATTGTTCCTTTTTCTGTTAAAGGAATATTCATGGGGCAAATCTGATCGCATTTACAGCAGGAAGTACAAGTGTCTTTATTTCTGACAACCTTAAACAAACTGATAGGAGCTATAAGTGAAAGAAAAGCTCCTAAAGGACAGAGATACTTACAGAAGAAACGATCCATGAAAAACGAACCAATGATAGTGACAATCAGAACAATAAATCCAAATGTGAACATACTGAATAATTCAGCACTCCAAATATGGGAAAATGCAACCCAAGGGTCAATTGACCTGAAAAACAAACTAGAAGTGCTCCATGCGAAAACAACAAAAGCTGCAAAAACAACGTACTTGGTCCATCTGAAAGAGTCCTTTTTAAGATGCTTTTTAGATTTTTTTACTGAAGTGAAAACAGAACCCCATGATCCAAAGAGTTCTTGCAATGTGCCTAAGGGGCAAACCTGACCACAGAAAGAACGCTTAAATAATAATCCAGTAATTATTATACTTACGAGTAAAATTAAGCTAGAAGCTCCTGTACGATGGAGAAAATAGCCATTTGTTACCCAGCTATAAAATGTTTCGATACCCCCAAATGGGCATAAAGCACAAACAGAGGGTGTTTTTACTAAAATGGAGGGATACTGATGGAGAAAAAAGAGAACACTAACAAATAACAACACTATTATTAAAAGATACCACCGAATGGTTAAGAAAGAGCTTTTCTGTTTCATGGCTTACTCCTATTGTTTAATTGCTTCTTCCAACTCTTGTTTAATAAACTGCAATGTTTCAGGGGTTTTTGCTTCTGCTCTCATAACCAGTACGGGTCCTGTATTCGAAGCACGAATTAATCCCCATCCATCTTTAATAATAGCACGAACACCATCAATGGTTAAACAATCGTAGGATTTATTTAAATATTGTTTTGCTTTTTCGACAATTTCATTTTTAGATTCTTCGGTAACTTTTACACGTATCTCGGGTGTCGAATATGTTTTGGGAAGTTCTGACAGAAGACTCGACATTGGTTTGTCAGTACTGGAAAGTATTCGAAGAATGCGTAATGCCGCATAAATGGCATCGTCAAATCCAAAATATTCATCTTTGAGAAAGATATGCCCAGACATTTCACCGGCGCAGATAGCACCTGTTTCTTTCATTTTTGCTTTAATTAGAGAATGTCCAGTCTTATATATAATCGGTTTGCCTCCATTTTTTTCAACATCTTCAGGGAGAAGTTGTGAACATTTAACTTCACTGATAACAGTTGAGCCAGGATGTTTCGACAGTATTTCTCTACTTAGAATAACCATCAACATATCTCCCCAAACTGGATTTCCGTTTTCGTCAATAATTCCTACCCTATCTCCGTCACCATCAAATCCTATTCCAATATCTAAATGACTATTGACAACCAGGTTGGATAGATCCTTACAATTCTCGAGCTTTACAGGGTCGGGGAAATGATTTGGGAAAGTTGGATCCGACTCGCAATAAATTGGAACTACTTCTACGCCAGCTGATGACAAAATGTCGGTGGCGAACAAGGATGCTGTTCCGTTCCCACAATCTAAGCCAATGCGTAGTTTTCTTGGTCCAAGTTGAATGTGTTCTAACAAGTAGTTCTTGTATTTCGGGAATATATCTATTTCTTGAATAGTTCCTTTGGTGATTGTTTTCATTCGTTGAGCTGAGAAGAACGATTCTGTTTTTCTTTGTTGGGTAATCTCAAAAATGGACTGAATTTCGTCTCCATATATAGTACTGTCCCCTGCATATACTTTGAAACCATTGTATTCCCCCGAATTATGGCTTGCGGTTATCATAATGCCAGCGTTGAAATTATTAATTCTGGCAGCAAAATAGAACATGGGAGTAATGACCAATCCAATGTTTATTACATTGAAACCATAATTTGTCAGTTCAGAGACCAAAATATCATTTATGGGTTTGGAAGAAATTCTGTTGTCATATCCGATCAATATATCTCTGTAGTTGTTTTTATAAAAATAAACTGCAAAACCATAGGCTAAATCGCGAATATCCTTTTCCGTTAAATCCGTTTCTACAACACCGCGAATATCGTATTGACGAAAAATTTCCTGCTTCATATAAACCTCGTATTATAAAATGAATAGTATTATTGTATAGTTTCTGAATTTTTATGAAAGATACTACTAAAACGTGCTATACTTTTAATGTAAAAGTATTTTGGAGGATGTTATGTCTAATAGTGAATTATCATCAATAAAAACGAATGCAGGAAGAACTAAAAATCAAAAAGCAGTTGACACGCTTAAACCATCTGATTGGTCCCTTCAGATTGCACTAATTGTTGCTGTAACACTATTAGTTACGGCTTGTATAATCAGTGTGATAACAAATTCAAACAAAAGACAGTATAGTCCTGTAACACCGTATGAATTTCCTTCTCAGAAAATTCAAAGAGGATTTAGTCCATATTGGTGAACTGAGTAGCATTTATCATTGAATATTCTTCCGGAAGAGGTTTACTGAAAACACAGTATTAGGTGGCGGAAGTATGCGAAGAAAGCTTACATATGTGTTCTTTGGTCTTGTCACTTGGTTCTTTTTGTATATGTCCATGTTTGATATTGCCAATTGGATCACCTATGATTTATTAGGGTTGGAATTAAGCGAAAAACTTTCTGGCGCAATTGCTTTTTTTATCTTTGAAGTCCCAATTATTATTCTTTGAATTGTTATGGTTGCTTTTTTTATAGGAATTCTCAGAACGTTTGTTCATCCAGTTGATATTCGAAGGTTTCTGAAAAAGAAAAACTCCATTCTAGGTCATGTTTATGCTGTGATATTTGGTATGATTACCCCGTTTTGTTCCTGTTCAGCAGTTCCCATGTTTATTGGTTTTCTCGAAGCAGGGATTCCTCTGGGTATTTCTTTTTCGTTCCTTATTGCCTCTCCTTTGATAAATGAAGTAGCTTTGGTATTGTTATTCACGTTGTTTGGATGGGAAGTGGCTTTACTATATGGATTAACCGGTTTTTTATTGTCAGTTTTTTCAGGTTGGATTCTTGGAAGATTGAATCTAGAAAAATATATGGAGAAATGGATCTATCAAGTTCATTATCAACCTGTCCACAAAAAATCTTTTTTTGAGCTAGAAGATCGAATCGACTTTGCATGGTCTTCTGTAAAAGATGTTTTAAAACGAACCTGGGTGTTTATTCTTTTTGGTATTGCCTTGGGTTCATTAATTCAATCTTATGTTCCAGATGTTCATTTAGCCTTTTTAATGGAACAAGAAAATATATGGTCAATTCCTTTATCTGTCCTGATTGGAATGCCAATGTATTCGAGCGCTATAGGAGTATTACCCATTGCTCAATCTTTGTTTCAGAAAGGAGCTGCCTTGGGTTCATTAATGGCATTTGTTATGAGTATAACCGGTATATCTATTCCACAGGGGATTATTCTTCGAAAAGTAATGAAAACGAAACTCATTGCAATCTATTTTAGTATAGTAACTATAGGTATTATTATTGTTGGATTGTTATTAAATTTGATGCTATAGGAGAATGATATGAAAAAAATTCAAGTTCTGGGTGTTGGATGCCCAAAGTGTAATGCCTTGTACAAAAGTGTTAAGAAAATTATTGATTCGAATAACATCGATGCTTCCTTGGAAAAAATTACAGATTTAAACGTAATTATGGGTTATGGAGTTTTGACACTCCCCGGGATGGTCATTGACGGAACCGTTGTATTTTCTGGAAAAGTGCCATCACCAAAAGAACTGTTGGCAATTATACAAAAGTAAGTGAGGTAGAGTATGAATCAGAGAGTATCTTCTTTAAAGAAACAACAAAAGAGAAATGTTCTTATCCGATGGTTCCTTCTTCTATTCTTTCTCGTTTTCATTACTTTTATAAGTGTATTACACCAATATCCTTCTATGCTTGGAAGAACATTGTCGATTGATTCCTTTTGTCCTATGGGTGGATTAGAAGGTTTGTTTGCTTGGATTTTTCAAGGGCAGATTCTTCAACGACTCGCTTTGTCTAGTTTTTTACTTTTTTTTGCTGTGATCATAATTGCTATCGTTTATAGACGTTCTTTTTGCGGTCAGATCTGCCCGTTAGGTACTTTACAAGAAATATTTGGTTCTTTTGGAAGAAAAATGCTTAAGAAGAGACCAACTATACCCCAAAAAACTGATAAATGGTTGCGTTACATTAAATATATTGTATTAGTTTCTTTTCTCGTGGGTACTTGGGCTACTGGTGTTTTAATAATTCGTGCTTTTGATCCTTGGGTAGCCTATGCACACCTATTATCCGAGGATTTGTTTATCGAGTTTTCGGTTGGTTTTGTAGTTCTACTTGTCTCTCTGTTTGGTTCAGTTTGGATTGATAGACTTTTCTGCAAATACTTCTGCCCCTTTGGTGCCTTTTTATCTTTCCTTTCCCCTTTAGGTATTTTTGGAATAAAAAGAAACGTTGAAACCTGCATTAAATGTAAGAAGTGTGATGTGGCCTGTCCAATGAATATTAAAGTTTCTGAATCTGTTTTTGTATCAAATAAAGAGTGTATTATGTGTAATGATTGTGTAAATGCATGTCCAATTGAGAATACTCTTGAAGTATCTACAAAATCTGGAAAATCTACATCTACCCCAATCAAAGTTACCATTCTCTCTGCTTCGATCTTATTGTTGGTTGCAATTGTATTTTCTTTTTCTGGTCAATTTAAGTGGTTCTTTCCTGACACAACAACCCCTTACCATGAACAGTCTATAAAAAGTGATCCTGAAGATATCCGAGGATTTATGACATTGCAAGAGATATCTACTGTCTATGGTGTACCTTTGGATGTCTTGATTGAGAGATTTGCATCATCACCAGATGATGCAAACAAAGCAATAAAAGAACTACCAGAAGTTGATGGAGAGCATACAACAGACGTTGTAAGAGAATTTGTTAGAGATTATAGAAAAGATAACTAGTACTTAATTTTAATTAAAAAAAGCCCCGGTTCCCCGGGGCTTTTTTTAATTTTCTGAAAAATGTAAATGATTAGGGTTTAGGATAAGTAAGAGTAATAGTCTGGGTATCTCCGTCCCAACCTACAGCAAATCCAAGATTTTCAGCTACAAAACGAAGTGGGAGGAAGGTTCTTCCAGAGACAATCATTGGTTTTACACTAGGATTATCATCAATTTGAACTTCTTTGCCATTGATTTTGGCTTTCGGGTTGTCAATCCAAAGTTCAATCATAATGTCATCTTTTTTGATCGTTACTTTTCTTTCTGCTCCGTCCCATCCAATTTCACCGTCAATGGCTTCTACTACTGGACGAATAGGTAGCACTGTTCTACCTTCGTGAACAAAAGGTGCTGCGTCTAATAAGCCAGGTTCACCGTTTAACAGATATGTTTTTCTTCCAACTATAAAGGAAAGAACAGTTCGATTTTTTCTAACAATAATGACTTTTTCTTCTGCTGTATTATCGGCTAAATCGGTTGCTTTGATAATAAACTCATTATCGCCAACTTTTAATGTGACTTCGTTGGTGAATTTACCATCTTTATCAAGAGTAACTTCCTTATCATTAATGGTTACTTTGGCATCTGCTTCCGTTGAACCTTTGATTGTGTAAGTGTCTTCCCACACAACTTCTGGAATATCTTCGATTTCAATAACTGGTGGTTCTGTATCACCTTTCATGATTTCGAATTCAACACTATTAGTTTCTTTGACTGAAACTTCTTTATCATTTTTATCGAACAATTTTACGCGATCAAAAGCTACCATTGCTTTACCCATTTCTTTAGCGTGGAAATGGAGAATAGCAAGAGTACCACTACCGGTAATACCAGCACCACAAGTCATATCAAAGATGATTGTTTCATCCATTTTATCGGGCTTACTGATGGAACCGGGTCCTAGCAAATCACCTTTTTCAATTGATTCAAAAGAAACAAGATCGTCGGAGAAAGTTAAACCAAAGGTGATTTTCTTAATTTCTTCGATATCTTTTACATTCAAAGCAATGGTGAAATCGTGGTCAGCTTTAATATCTTCTTGTGCTTCTAAGTTGAAAATGGTATTCGATTCTTTTACAGAACCATCGTCTGGTGGAACTGCTGTTTCATCTTCGAGTACAACAACTGTACTATGTAAACAATCTGTTACATAGAGTTTTCCATCAAAACCCATGGTAATAAATGTTAAACCTGGCCATTGTAGGTCGGAAGTCCAAATTAAATCTCCGTTTGGAGTAAATTTCTGAATTCTTCCTCCATTTGTCTCTGCTACATATACATTACCAGCCCCATCTACACAAGTGCCTTGGGGTCCATTTAACTGACCGGGTTCAGAACCATGTTCACCCCATTCGGTAATGGTGTCTCCATCAACATCCATGGATACAATCTTATCACTACCGGTTAAAGCAATAAACATATCGTTATTTTCATTGCATGAAACACCTACTGGCCATTCTCCATCTATTGGATAGGCATCAATTTCAAAGGCATATTCATCTATCATTTCGGTAATGTCAATAACTGACAATGCTGCACTTCTTGAATTCACAACCAAGAGCTCTCCAGCATTATTGACACATAAACCTTGAGGATAGCTGAAACTCTCATCAATTATCGTCCAGGGTTCAAAATCTTCATCAAAAACGTGGATAAGGCCAGCCTGCGTGTCGGAAACATAAATGAAACCTTCTTGGTCAAAACATACATCAGTCGGAGAGAAAAATTCTCCAGCATCAGGATTTCTAGAAGTAGCAGGTCTTCCAAGGTGCTCAACATCTTCACCTTCATTGTCAAAAACAACGACATTGGCAAAATTGCTGTTTCCTACAAATACATTTCCTTCAACATCTACACGAACTCCCTGAGGATTGGACAAAATACCCTTTGGGGTATCTTTTGAATAAAGGAATCCAATTGTATAGATTGGATCACCATTGGCTGTACTAACAAAACCATTGATTAATTCGTTATTTCTATCGAAGACCAATAGTCTAGATAAAATGCCCTCCAGAATGTAAACATTGCCATTCTTTATATAGCAACCAGTTGGACAAAGAATAGTGTTGCCTTCAATTGTATTCCCAGAAGGTACAGTGGCAACCATTTCAAGATATTCTAATAAATCAGCTGGATTCGTTGGAAGTTCATACTTCTTAACCTGAACAGTGTTTGTAATCCTTGGATCGGTTTGGCTTAAAACTAGAATATTGTCTTCAACTGAAATACCGGTTATTATACCACCTATATTTTCTGGATCAGTTCCAACTTCAATGCAATCAGAAAGGTAGTTCCCGTTTTTATCCAATGCAACCAACTTGCACATACCATCTATGGGAAATTGTGTTTCACTTACGCTTATGTACACGATACCGGCATCCGAAATTTCAATTTGAGTGGGTCCGTAGGATCCGTCTGGAGAAGGTTCAATACCTTTATAAGAAGTAAATTGGTCTAAATAACTACCATCTGCATCAAATTTAAGGATCCCTTTTGTTGCATCACAAACTAAGATGGAACCATCGGGAAGGAAGTCTACATCGGTAGGGGTTACCATATGATCTTTATCTTGAATAGTTTTAATGAAAGTTCCATCTTTTTTAGTAACCGTTATTACTCCAGTGAAGGAATCTGTTATGTAAAGATTGCCATTTTGACACATGTCAATGGATGTTAAATACATGTATTGACCATTTTCTTTTCCAATAGTTCCAAAGTGATCTTTAGGAGTAAGATTGGATTCGAAAATTTCAACCTGAGATTCTCCACTATCACCTACAAAGATAGTTTCATCGTCAGTGACTAAAATACCCATTTGATACATGGGGCTAAAATTGGAACCATCCTGAGTTGCCATTCGAAATGTTCCAACCGTATCAGTTAATCCAAGAACCGTATCAATTTTTAACGGATCTTTTTCTTCAGCATAAGTAGTAAGACTATTGCTACTAAATGATGTTACAAACAAAAATGCAACGGCTAAAATTGAAATAAAACGTTTCATAGTCCCTCCTTAGATTAGGTACCTGGAGTATAATATTTTGAAAATAATAACAAATCGCCAAGATTAATTCTATAATCACTGTTTAAATCATAAACTGGAACCCATTTTTCATCATTCCAGCTTAATCCTAAATGTTCGCTAAGTCTTTCAAAATCTAGATCGTTAACTACTCCATCTTCATTAAAATCACCCAAGGTAGCGCCTTCATTCTCTATAGCAATTGTAGGTAAGAAGAAAATAGTTTTTCTTTCTTTCCCATCTTCATCTTCAAACTTGAAGTCGAGAATATCTATTTCTAAATTATCCTCTTTTCTTTTTGCTTCGAATTCGATCTGAGCAATGACAGCATTTCCAATACCATTCCAATCAGGATTCTTTTGTCCTTTCAGATAGAATGTTCCTTTTTCAAACTCAACATCGCCTTTTTCTTCTTGATAGACTGGATCAACAAAATCACCAAGCTGGTATTCTCCAAAATCTAATTTTGAGCGTGAAAATTTAAGTTCCAATTCGAATTCAGTGATGTTTTGTGGATCTCTAAAACCAATGTCCATAACAAATTTATCACCGACATTCATTTTTTTTGGGCTAGAAATGAAAAATGTGGGGGGTTGTGGAATAGAAGAACCTTCGATTTTAACAGAGGTATCAGATAAAATAGTTTCCCATACATCGTTTTGTGCTCCATCATATAGCATACCTTTAATTTTCGCAGCTAAATGGAAATCGCCATCTGGTAGAAATTCTTCACCTTCAAGAGTTTTTCCATCCCATTTGAAAGCATATTCACCCAAAGGTAAATACTCAAATGTTCTGACAATCCCCCAATCGATGCCAGTATTATCATAAGCATGAATTGTTAATTGAGATGCCATGTTCTGGAAGTTTACTCCATCTTGTGGACTTCCAACGTCCCATTCAAGAATGCTACCAGCGTTTAATTTGAAATGCACATAACCATCTTCATTGGCTTTAATGTCTAGAACATCTTGTGTGAAGAAAAACTTAGAAACACTAGCATCTATATCGGTTAAAGTATCTTTCCAAAGAATCAATGGTAAATGATGTTGTTCTGTAGAGCTGTTAACTTGCTTCGAATTTAGAATCTGAATCCAAAGTGCTCCCTCGTATTTTCGATTAATAAATGCATCGGAGGTTTCAGAAACAGTCAATGTAATTTTCTTACTTTCTCCTGGTTTTAACGTTACAGTGTTGTCAGATAAGGTAATTGCAGCAGGTTTTTCCACCTCTTCGAAAAGGGGGATCTCAAGGTTTTCCAAAACACTTTCAAAAATTTCAGTTGAAAAAGAAAGTTTTACTTCTTTATCAACAACATTTTTAATCGTAATTGTAACTGGTTCGTCAAATTGTTCTATATTTCTCATGATGTATGGAGGGTTTACATCAATTGGACTTGATACGGCATTGTCGACATTAATTTGTCCCGAACCCTGTAAGAACCAAGAAGTATATTGATTATTCACGTAGTTCATTAAAGGATCTGATGAATGCATGATGATTCGCTTGATCTGTTGAGGAGTCCAGTTTGGATGTGCTTGTTTAATTAAAGCAACACAACCAGCTACAAAAGGTGTAGCCATTGAAGTCCCGTCCCAATCTTCATACTTATTATTCAGAACTGCAGAATTGATTTGTTTACCTGGAGCACAAATTTCTGGTTTCATAATGTTTTCGTCTGCTGAAAAACTCGGACCTGTTGATGAAAAATCAGAGAATATTATGTTTGATAGCGTTGGGAAATCAATTGAATAATTCGATTCCAGAAGAGGTTTGATGATGTTGGCAGAAATACCAGAAACAAAAATGCAAGGAATGAATTCAAAATCTTCAGGTCGTTCTCCATCTCTTGTATTTACTAAAATACCTCCAAATGGATCAGGATCGTAATTGTAAATAATACATCCAATAGCTCCAGCCTTTTTCGCATTTAGATTTTTAAGTTGGAAAGAGAGTCCATTATTTTTTGGACCTCTGGAAATAAATGCGATATTACCTTTTACCTCTAATGGAAACTCATGGGAGTCTCCATAACCACAATCAATAAGCTGATAGTCTGCGCATTTATCACCTGTGGGGAAAGGAGGAGAGTATCGAGCTCGGTAAGCATTAATGCGAATTGGGTCTTTTTCTACAGGATTAAACACAAAGGATTGATGAAGTCTATCATCTGATGCGGATACCTGAAGAACAAAATCAAATGTTCCAGGGGCATCAATTGGCCAGGGATTCTTTTTGTGTCTTGTTCCAGCATTACCAGCAGCAGCTACTACCATAGTTCCAGCCTTATTAGCATTTGCTAGTGAATCATAATAAGGATTGCCTTCAGAGTTGGATTCAGAAGCTCCACCATGCCCTAAAGAAAGATTTATAACATCACATCCATCTTTAACTGACTGATCTGCAGCTTTAATAATATTTGTAGGATTAGCTCCACCACCTTTTTTTGAGAATACTTTGTATACATAGAGGTCGCTTTCAGGTGCAACACCTACTTTTGTGTCATTATCGGGGTTTCTACCAGAAGTAATACCGGCAACGTGTGTTCCGTGTGGGGGCATATTGCCACCAAAACCGGAGTCTTTACAATCATTTGTACCGTCAACAAGGTCATATCCAGCTTTAACACGGGAGTCTGGACCAACACCTGTAGGAGTAAAATCAATATGATTGTAATCAATTCCCGAATCAATAATGCCCACTTTAACATTTTGTCCGGTTAACAATCTATCTGATTTGCTTTTTTTCTCCCACACTTCTTGTGCGTGAATTGATCTAGTGGCAATTATTCTTTCAGGGTATTCTTCATGCGTTATGGCATGAATCTTTTTAATATTTTGGTTATCTAAAAGATATCGAATGTTGTATCCCGCTGTTTCGATGGCAATGCCATTATAAACATATTGATAGGTGTGAAGTAGGGACATTGGTACATTGTCTGATAACGAATCAAAAACAGATAGCTGAAAACTCTCAAGAGTATCAGCATAGTTTTCATCAATTGATAAACGAGTACTACCCTGAGTGGATTTCTGAATCAATTGATGTTTTTCGGAATAGGGGACAGCAGCATCTTCAAAAAACTCTAAAATTAGAGTTTGCTTTTTGGAAGAATTCATTACAGTTTCATAATATGCTGAGTCGATTTTTTCAGTTGCAGCCATGGTTAAGGGCATAAATGAAGAAAATAAACTCACAAACAAACAACTAACAATTAAAATTGCGTAACACCGTTTCAACATAAATACAATAGCCTCCTACAAATTAAATACCGGTTGAACCAAATCCACCACTTCCTCTTACTGTTTCTGAAAGAGGTATTTTTGATTCTTCTAATCTTATTTTTTCATATGGGAGTATGATTAATTGTGCTATTCTAGTTTGTTTTTCTAAAGTTACAATAGCACTGCTGTGATTAATAAGGATTGCACATATTTCACCCCTGTAACCACTATCAATAACTCCCCAACTATTCAGTAGTGTTAGCCCTTTTTTAAGAGCTAATCCAGATCTAGGTGCTAGTGCACCAAAGAAGCCATCTGGGATTTCGATTTGAAAACCACAACCAACCTTTTTCCACTCTCCGGGAGCTAGAATTGTTTTTTCAGTTGAACAAACATCCATACCCGCATCATTTTCATGAGCAAAGGAAGGTATAATAGCATCTGAATGGACTTTAAAGAATTTACAAACTTTCAACTTTATCTACAGCCTTTTCTAAAATGTTCAATGCAATATCCATCTCTTCTCTGTTAATTACTAGGGGTGGAATAAATCGTATTGAGTTTGGTCCACAATCGATTGTAATCATTCCTTGATTTAGCATTTCTTCACATATTTTATCTCGTTTTTCGGGATCGATCTCTTTCGTTTTTGGATCTTTTACAATCTCAATAGCTTGCATTAAGCCTAGTCCTCTTACGTCTCCAATAATGGGATGACGTTTCTGAATATCATGTAGTGCATCATTCATATATTGTCCTAGATTCTTAGCATTTTCCATAAGATTTTCATTTTCGATTACGTCTAGTGTCGCATTGGATGCTTCACAACATACAGGATTGCCACCAAATGTGTTAGAGTGACATCCAGGATGCGGATAATTTAATCTTTCATCCGCAATGATACAGCCAATTGGCAAACCTGAACCCATTCCTTTAGCGGAACAGATAATATCAGGAACAACATTAAAGTTTTCACAGGCAAAGAACTTACCTGTTCGACCAAAACCGGCTTGTACTTCGTCACTCACATAAAGTATACCGTACTTATTACAAAGGTCTTTGATCATTGGTAAAAATTCTTTTGGTGGTACGATGTATCCTCCTTCACCTTGAATGGGTTCGCAGAAAAATGCTGCAACGTCATTAGGAGAAAGAACTTTCTGTAAAAAATAGGTTTCGATTTTTTTAACACATTCCATGTTACAAGATGGGTATTCTAAATTGTATGGACATCGATAACAGTATGCATATGGGACATGCTCCACACCGGGCATTGTTGGTTGAAAACCTTCTTTGTGTACATTACGAGATGCAGTTAGAGATAATGCCCCCATAGTACGACCATGGAAAGCTCCAATAAATGCTAAAAACTGAGGTCTACGTGTTTTGTATCTAGCAAGCTTAAGTGCTGCTTCTACCGATTCAGCACCAGAATTGGTAAAGAATACTCTTTTCTTTGCATCACCAGGAGCGATTTGCGCCAAACGCATCATAAGCTTTGATTGGGGTTGGTAATAGTAATCGGTACCAGCAAAGTGCATTAATTTTTCTGTTTGGTCTTGTATGGCTTTTACAACTTTTGGATGGCAGTGTCCAGTATTACAGACTCCAACGCCAGATGTAAAATCGTAGAAGATGTTTCCATCTTCATCTTCGAGAACAATTCCCCTTCCTTTTTTAATTGCAACTGGAAAAACTTTTGTTGCAGTAATCATGTAATTGTCATCAGTTTCGACAATACTTCTTGACTTTTCTCCAGGAATTGATGTTTTAACACATGGCTTTACAAAATCACTCATAGTATCCTCCTGATATCAAAAGAAAATTAAAATGTTTCCTAATGGAATGCTAAAAGATCACACCATAAAAGTATATAATAAAATGACATGAAAAGTAATAGTAATAGTTACGGATTGGTAATTCTTTCTTCCCCCCTCTTCTCTCATTTCTTTTTTCTTCCTTCTTCTCTTTTTTTTTCTTTTTAACATACCCTGTATACATGAGGGTATGCAGAAAGACCTTCAAACAAACTTTCATTTTTTTGTGTTTTTGTATTGACAACCCGATCTTCTTT
>CAYRBR010000004.1:0-47315 GCA_964422555.1 uncultured Caldisericota bacterium
TAAAGTTACTCTGGGGCAAAGCACGCTTTACTACTTTTGCAATGAATGGGAAAGGGTTAAAAAATGCTCCTCAATCTGGTTCTTATTCCGTTACAATTGAAAGTAAAAATGGTCAATGGCAGAATGTAATTAGCATTGGAACCGATTTTTTATGTAACGCTCATACGGATAATGACGACATTATAAGCTATGTACTCGATGGAATGATACAGTACAATCGATCTGTATATCCTCATAGCTACACCGACTTAACAGGTAGTTTAATTTTCTCAGGTGACGGAGTAATTCTCAGCAAAGCAAGTGTTCCTATCCCCATATCCACTCTAACTGATCAGTGGTGGAATCATAAATTCTATCAAGTATCTTGGTGCGATTTTCAAAAAATGCAATTCGAAAGCATTATACAAACTGCCAAAAACCAGTGGAACGAACTTCAACCTTACTTCGAGAAAGATACTTGGAAACAATTAACTTCTCGGGACTATTCTCAATTTGATCTTCTTCTATACCTTCTTGGATTGGGTTTGATTATTTTGTTGCTTTTATTGATAACCATCATCTCAAAAAAATCATCTTGGCTTCTATTAATTGTTGTTGCAGTTGTAGTAGTGTATTTTGTTTACCTTTACAATGCACGGGCTAATCTACAAGACTTACTAGTAGGAATAGATTTATTATAATTTCTATATATTTAAGCAACAGGTGCAAGCGTTAGTTAATCACAGAAATAGGTATGAATGTCCCAGTTCCATACAAAAAAGTTTCCAATAAAGGAAATGAAATCTTCTTTATCAAGTTCTGAATTTCCCATATCATCACTGTCATATTGGAATATTTTGATTCGCTTCCCCATATTCCTTGCTGCAATATTCTTCACATGTACTCTTTTACGCATGGCTAATTCTGCTTTTGTATATACACGTAGAGATCCGTTACAATAGGTAATCCCGGTACTTTCTTTATTGAAAATAGCATGAAAATACCGTCCTACTAACAATTTTTGATGTTCGTCCGAGGGAATCTCTTCAAATATCGCATGTAACTCATTTTCAATTGGCTTCCAAACACCTTCAGTAATTCGATAACTAGAATGTCCTTCAATGTCCTGCGATTTCATTGTGCAATCTTCTGTTAAAGAAAACATGCTATTCCAATCGGGTTTTTTCGGATACACTTTTGTACCAAATTGTAAAGGAGTAAAATCGCTTTTTAGAATTTCCAGGAATGGATTTAGTCGTACTTGAAATTGACAGTTACGCTGTTTCACATTTTTGATAATAATCTGACTTAGCCAGTAATTGGAATGTAAAAATCCTACCGTGGGACATAAAAAGTAAATATAATTCTTGTACCGAAAATAACCATTCGAAAAATCAAAACATTTTGTGCTGATTAAATTATCTTTGTTTATTGGAATATTCATCAGGTTTGGTGATTGGTAAGGAGTGGGTCTTACAGCTCGTGAAAGAAGTTCTGTTATTCGAGCTCGCTCAATTTCCTTGTGCAATACATGAACAAATATTCGAGCCTTTTTACACAAATCCGTTTCATAATCAGCTTCTAAATACTCTAGGTTTTGTTGATAATCTTCTAGCATGTCTTGTGAAACATAGGTACTTAAATCAGCTAACAAATTATCGTGCTGTGGATGTTCTGGATCTCGGAGTACTTGGAATACACTGTGAATAGGTTCAACTGGAGTAGTTGCAAAAAAACGGAATGAACGCAATTTAGAAGAAAATTCTGGCATAGAAATCCCCCTTTGATAACCTTGCTATAAAATTTAATTCCATAAATATCATAAAACTTTCAACCCTATAACTTTTATGTAAAATAACTACCTTGCTAAATATACATTTAAAAACAAAATATGCAATAATGTGTCAGTTCTTGTATGAAATTAATAATTGCATATCCATTAAAGGTACAAAACTCTGTGGTGGGTGAGAGTTTTTTTACCAAGAATCGTTTTTCTATTTTTCCAATCTGACTATAATATAACTGATTTAAAAAAACTTGGGAGATACAAAATGATAGAGAGTATTTTTACAACCAGCACAATATTAATGATCTGTCTAGTAGCCTTCTTTTTGCTTTTAAGTTTAGGAATCACACTTGATAATAGAAAAAGGATGAAAAATACTACTCTTAAAAGAGAATATTTAACTTCCTATCAAGAGCTAGAAAATCAGATATCTCCAAAATTTCGAGAGTATTTTGGAACTCGCTATGCATTAAAACGTATTCAGAAAAGCTATGAGATTCACCAAAAGAATTTAGAACCAATAAAGCAAATTGATGCTGATACAGAACAGACCCTTAAAACAATTTTACTCGTTTCCTGGAAAAAGAGGATTGTTCTCAGAAACATTGCTTTCTTTTTATCATTTACTTTGTTCTTTTTCATTATTATCCAAACTTCGAATATGTTGTTTGCTTCAGCTCCAACCCTTCATGTTACACCCGATTATCCTTTTTGGGATACAGTCCGTTTATGGTTTTCTTCTGTATCGTTCCGGTATTTTTACACCACTCATATTCAATCAAGTCTCTTTATCTACATCATTATTTTGGCTTTTCTTGCTTTTGCACTTACTCCCTTAAAACGATATTATGGAAGTAACATCCATATTCAGTTTGGCATAGCTCTTCTTAGCATTTTTGCCTTTGTCTATTTATTCCTTTCTATTGGTTTCCAGTCAATTGTCATATTCTCTAGTCCAATTACTTTCTGGATATCCGTTGCACTCCTTGTTGCTTGTAGTATTTTTATCATTTGGGATCGAAAAAAAATCAAACAGGATATTATCAATAGTTTTCCTATGCCTACGTAAACATGATCCACATCAATCACATTAAGAAACGGTTTAAGGTATATCACCGTAAGAAAGGATTACGGGAATCAATTGCATCTTTTTTTCATCCTAAATGGAAGTGGATCCATGCATTAGAAGATGTTTCGTTCCATGTTCATCCTGGAGAAATTGTTGGATATATTGGACCAAACGGAGCTGGTAAATCGACTACTGTGAAAATAATGAGCGGAATTCTAGTTCCAACATCGGGAGACTGCACAATAATGGGAATGACTCCTTGGAAAAAACGCATTGCATATGTGCAGCATATTGGAGTTGTGTTCGGACAACGCTCTCAGTTGTGGTGGGATGTACCTGTTGGAGATTCCTTTTATCTACTGAAGGATATCTACAATGTTCCGGACAAAAAATTTAAACACAATTACGATCAATTGGTGACATTGCTAAATCTATCTGAAATCATCCAGCACCCAGTGCGACAATTAAGCCTGGGGCAACGCATAAAATGTGAGATCGCAGCTTCGCTTCTACATGGTCCTTCTCTTTTGTTTCTTGACGAACCAACTATCGGATTGGATGCTGTTGCTAAAATTGCAGTTCGGAAGTTTATTAAACAAATTAACATAGAGAACAAGGTAACCGTTATTCTTACTACTCACGATATGCACGATATCGAAGCCCTTACCAAACGTATCATTTTAATTGGTAAGGGAAGAACTCTATTTGATGGTAATGTGGAGATTTTAAAATCTAAATTTCCCGTTGAAGGTACCATAGAAGAAACAATTGCAGCCGTATACAAAGAATATGAAATTTAAGAGGTGTCTAAATAAGAAAGCCTATTTTTCTTATTTCAAAATTCGAGTTATCCAGGGGTTACAATATCGCACTGCAGCCATTGCAGGAGCTTGCACACAGTTCTTCTGGGGATTCATGCTTTTATTTGTCTTTCAGGCTTTTTACACTAGCACTACGAAAACTCAACCTATCAGTTACACTCAGCTTGTTCAACTCATCTGGCTTCAACAAGCCTTTCTTGCCTTTATCGTTCTTTGGTTTCGAGATAATGAACTGTTCGAAATGATCATTTCAGGATCCATTGCCTATGAGCTTTGCAGACCTATTAACATTTACTCGTTCTGGTTTATCAAGCTTCTTTCTGCTCGAATTACTGGAGCATTTCTTCGATGCATTCCAATACTAGCGGTAGCATTCTTTCTTCCCACCCCCTATAATTTAACATTTCCTCCTTCACTTCTTCATTTTGTACTATTTCTAATCACGCTTTTTTTGGGATTATTATTGCTGGTAACCATTTCAATGTTCGTATATATATCTACCTTCTACACCTATTCTGCAGTGGGTTCCATGTTACTTTTTGCTGTGTTAGGTGAATTCTTCGCTGGGCTCATTATTCCCGTTCCTTTAATGCCTTCTTTGCTTAAAAAAATTGTCTACTTTCTTCCATTCCGTTATACAAGCGATTTGCCATTTCGTATCTATTCGGGGAATATTCCTCTTTCCGAAGCATATGTAAGTATTGGCATACAGCTTATCTGGATTGTAGTACTTGGTATTCTAGGTCGATTGTATCTTTCAAAATCTCTTCACCGGGTAGTGGTTCATGGTGGATAAATGAGAGTTTATTTCCACTATGTTTCTATATTACTAGCTGCTCAACTTGAATATAGGACATCTTTTATTCTTCTATCGATTGCACAATTCTTTGTTCCTTTTGTGGTATTTATCTCCATTTTTCTTTTATTCCAACGTTTTCCCACCATTGCAGGTTGGTCTTTGTATGAAGTGGCATTTTGTTATGGTGTTATCCATATCTGTTTCTCTATTAGTGAATGTGTGGGAAGAGGATTCGATTCCTTTTCTGTTCTGGTTAAAAAGGGAGAATTAGATCGGTATCTGGTTCGACCTCAATCGATGTTTTTACAAGTGCTGGGATCTAAATTTGAATTTACCCGAATAGGACGATTTGCTCAAAGTATTTTTGTATTAGTCTATGCTATTGCGAACCTTTCCATTGATTGGTCGTGGTTATCAATACTAACAGTTTTGTTTATGATAATAGGTGGAGTTTTTATTTTCATGGGTATCTTCCTACTAGGTGCAACCTTATGTTTCTGGACAATAGAGGGAATTGAATTAGTAAATATCTTAACAGACGGAGGAAGAGAGGTAGCACAATATCCACTGAATATTTATCCAGAGGGAGTACGAAAGTTTTTTACTTTTGTCATCCCCTTTGGAGTTATAAATTATCTTCCACTGCAATATATTTTGGGGAAAATACCAGAAGTAACAACACAGTCAACGCTTCTTTACACATTCATGCCCCTTATTGGAATCGTGTTTCTACTTCCATGTCTTTTTATTTGGTACATAGGATTAAAGCACTATGCATCAACTGGTTCGTAAATTGAGTATAGATTTCTTCTGTATTCTTTGACTTCTTACCTCGGACAGTCCATAATAAATAAAAGGTATTTTTTTGGACCAGTACCTAAAAGGAGGCATTATGGATTCGTTACCAATTGAAGCAAGAGAAGAATTGATAAAGCAGTTTGGTGATCATAAGTTTGTTAATTTCCAACCCACTGAACGTATCATTTATTCCCATGATATGGGAGCATTGCCTCAAATCATAGATAAAATGATTAATACTGTACCTAAAGCCGTTGTCCGAGTGAGAAACAAAGAAGATATTGCGTTTCTGGTTTCCTTTTCTAAACGTCATAAAGTTCCTTTAACACCAAGGGGGAATGCCACTTCAGGGTACGGTGACTCAATGCCATTTGGGAATGGGATAGCAGTAGATTTTATGTCAATGCGCTCCATTTTAGAATTAGATGTAAACAATCTAACCGTTACAACTGAACCTGGGATTGTTTTTTGGTTGTTAGAAAGAGAATTAAACAAGAGTAACGTTGCATTACGCGTATATCCTTCGAGTGCCCCAGGTGCTACGGTAGCAGGATGGATAGGCGAAGGCGGATCAGGTATCGGTAGTTATAAATATGGATATTTCCGAGAGAACGTTGTTTCTGTTGAAGCAATCCTTATGAATGGGGAAACAAGAATTTTTACAGGAAAAGACTTAGACCTAATCTATTCCTCTCAAGGAACAACAGGATTAATTACCAAAGTAACCATGAAAATACGTAAAAAACTGCCTATTACACCTTTTGCATTCCACTTTAAAGAACCCGAAGAATACCAGTCTTTTCTTATCGAACTCGCAAAACATGAAGCTTCTGTATATTCGATCAATTGTTTTCTTGGAGAAAGTCTGCATCGAAAATTCCAGGCGTTACAAGATAGTCAGGGTATTCCATTTTCAATCTATCACAACCAAACAAATACCTCTCATTTTTCCATTCACGACTATGAAATCGATCACCAGGGAGTATATGCTGTAATTGCTTTAGAAAACAATCTTACAGGGAAACAGTTAAAAACTGTGGCTTCGGAATTTCATGGTACTTTACAAAACAATACCTTATCTACTTTTCTGTGGGATGAACGTTTTTATCCTATGAGAGAAAAACGCTTAGGTCCCTCACTAATACCAAGTGAAGCCATTGTTTCTGTTAAAGAACTTACGAATATATGCCTGGAATCGAAAGAAAAAATCCCAACCTTATCCATGGAAGGCACGCTAGTTAATAAGGATGAAATTGTTCTCTTGGGTTTTGTTCTTCATGATGAGAGAACTTTTTCCTTTGCTGTCGATTTTGTTAAATCACTTACATTAATGTCCATAATTGAAAAATATGGTGGTCGTCTTTACCAAGTTGGAGTATTCTTTACCGATAAAGCTGAACAAATTAAGGGAAAAGAAACATTACAGAAGCTTCGAGCATTTAAAACACAAACTGATCCCCTTAATCTTCTAAACCCTGGGAAACTCTTCCCTTCGAAAGAAATACCATCGCTTGTAAAGATTGCGATGAAAGCAGGTCAAAGTGGGCAATCTCTTTCAGCTATGGTATCTAATGTATTAAGTAGATTTCCCCAGTTGAAGAAAAAAGATGTCAATACTATTGCCCATGAAGCATTTGCTTGTGCACAATGTGGCTACTGTAAACTGGTTTGTTCCGAGTTTTTTGGAAATGGGTGGGAAAGTTCTGCCCCCAGAGGTAAATTCTATTTTCTCAGAGAGTATTTCCGTGGAAATCAGGAATTCGATGATTATTTGAAAGACGAGTTTTTGCTCTGTACCACTTGCAAAAAATGCAATTATGTTTGTCAGGTCAATATTCCTATTCAAGAAAAATGGGACGACATGCGCGGTTTACTAGTACATGACAAAAAGATGGGTACTTTTCCTGCATTCGAAATGATGGGAGGTAGCTGGGAGCAAGCTCTAAATATTTGGACTGGAAGGAAAAATGAACGGTCAGATTGGTTTCCAGAACCCTCAAAAATAGATTTGTCAAATCCATTAAACTATTGGGCAGGATGTACTGCATCTTATGTAGAGACCGATATTGGAATAAACTCTATTCGAATCCTTAATGAAGGGAATGTATCGTACCAATATTTGGGCAACGAGGAATCTTGTTGTGGAATTCCCTTCTTTATGGCAGGAAAATGGGATACTTTTGAAAAAGTAGTACGATATAACATTGACACTTTTCAAAAACATAATATTACACAAATAGTAACCTCATGCCCTGGATGCTGGGTTGCTTTAAATCATTATTATCGAGCATGGGCTAAGAAACTTGGTATTCCTTATAATATTCAGGTTTTTCATATCACAGAACTTGCGTCCAAACTAATAGAAGAAGGCAAGATAAAAGTGAATCATCTACCAGGTAAGATAACGTATCATGATCCGTGCCACATTGGTAGACATGGAAAAATTTATGATGAACCCAGAACCATATTGAAGAATATTGCTGGGAATAATTATGTAGAAATGGAACATAACCGTGACGAAGGTCTTTGCTGTGGAAGCGTTTTAACTCGCATTTATAAACCAGATATGTCTGATCGAATAGCGGATGTTCGCTTGTGCGAAGCAGAAGATCAAGAAGCTGAAGAAATGGTTACAAATTGTCCCTGCTGTGAATTCCAGTTTCGTGTTGCTGCCAAGAACCTGGGAAAAGACATTAAAGTTACTGATATTGCTACTTATCTAACCAGGGCTATGGGATTACCTGAATCTCCTGATCCGAATCCCATGGTTTATAAAATGTGGAATGTTTTTCTTGCTGCCATAACAATGATGACACCAGAAGGTATACGAGAAATGATGAAGGATATGTTTCCTTCTATGATTGAAGCTATGCCCGATACCTATAAAACAATGACAGAGTCGGTTCTAAAAATGGCTCTTCCGTTGCGGACACCCATGGCAAATGCATTTGAAAAAATGCTTCCCATGTTAATGCCAAGACTTCTACCTGATATGCTACCAAAACTAGCCCCTGAGATTCAACAAATAATGGAAGAGCGAATGCCGGATATGCCCGATTCTATGAAAGAAATGTTACCCTCTATTCTACCATCTGTTATGGATCGTGTAATGAAGAGTTTATTACCTCATGTTTCTAAAGGAATAGCCGTTGATTTTAAGGAATACTTACTTTCACAACCATAAAATTCTGTTACTCCCCATAAAAAACAGACTTCTTTAGTTATAGGCTATTCTCAATTCTTCGGTTACAAGAGTATCCTGTAGTATTTCTTTCCATTTTGGATCATGCCAAGTATTCAGTTTTGAATGCATTAAAAAATATTTCTGAGGAATGGGGTGGGTTCCATATACAACTTCTACCTGGAATCGCTCTTCTATGAAGCGTTTGAAGTAATCTACAGAGGGACATGGTGGATAGCCTACCAAAAATCCAGTGGCTAAATGTACAATCGTTGCTCCGTTTTTTTTCATTTCTTCCACTGCATATTCGATGTTTCCACCAGGGCAACCTTCACAAGTAGTATAGCCAACGATTTCTACATCTTGATTTTTGTATCTTGCAAAAGCGCCTTCTCTTTTTTGAAGAGAAGAAAAACACTTCCCCCCTGCACATCTTTGAGATCGATCATAAATAAAAAGGCATATTTTAGTGGTATCCAAGCTGATCTCCTTTAGCGAAAGAATAGTAAAATCATTGCAGTAACAAGTAAATATGTGTAGTATAATAACCATAGAACTGTATGCAAATGCAAGGAGATCCTACAATGACCAAATGGAAGCCACTCGATCCAAGAACGAGGTGTATTCGGAAGTGCAAGCACAGTGATTACGATTCTGTATGCGAATTATCGAAATCTATTTGGGAAGGACAAGATTATCTGCCCTTCGTTTTTCATGAATGGGTAGATGACAGTGGTTTATTCCTTTGTATTGAAGACACAGAGAAAAATCGAATTATTGCTACCGATAAATATACAATTCTACCAGATCGTGCAGGCCTCCTGGAAGGACTTCGGGTTCATAAAGATTACAGAGGACAAAGCTTAAGTTGGCATATTGGTAAAGCTGCTTTCGAAAAAGCCCTGCAAGATAAACAAGGTGGAACCACAAATCGTATTGTGAATTGTACTCATATTACCAATAAAGCAAGTATACATATGTCTACATCAATTGGTTTTAAGTTGGAGCAGAAATACTTAGTTGTAGAAACCTCAAAAAAAGAAACCCCTATTCAGTTTACGACTCAGAAGTGGGAACCTACTTTTGAAGAATTTCGAGCGTTGCCCTATTTCAAACACACAGATGGTTATATCGCTCAACATTTTTTAGTTCAGAAAGTAACCCCAGCTTTATTCGAGACTTTACAAAAATCGGCTCATTTTTTCATCCTGAATGGCTCTCCCGGATTTTTTGACCATAGCCATGGATGGTATAATATTGCTTTAGATCCAACTTCCAAATCTATTCTTGATTGGTTGCACTTCGCAAACGAACAACCACAGGTTACGGATTGCTATTCGTTTATTCATCCAAACCCATCTATTTTGAAAGAACTTCAAAATCAAAATGCATCTACCTGGATGGAGTTTGAACCAGATTTACTGTACTACGTGTATGGGTCTGACGAAGCTCCCTCTGTTTTAATAAGTAACTAGAATATTTTTACTGGAGGAATCATGAAATATAGAACAATATGCGATACAATGCCCGAAGTTTCAATTCTTGGTTTTGGTTGTATGCGCTTTTACCGAAAAGATGGAACTCTTGACCTTATGAGCTCAGATAAACCAGTTGACACAAACCTTGTGGATACTCTTATTAACACAGCCTTAGAAAGAGGGATTAACTATTTCGATACAGCCTATACCTATCTTGGTGGAATGAGTGAATCAATTCTGGGTTCTATTTTGCAGGGACACAAACGGCAACAATCCTTTATTGCCACAAAACTACCAGCATGGAAGGTAAAAGAAACCGACGATTTTGAGCGATTTCTTCATGAACAACTAAAACGACTTCAAACCGACTGTATTGATTACTATTTAGTACATAGTCTTTCGGGTAAAACATGGAAACAGGTATATGATCTTGGCATTCTACCTTTTTTAGATGCAATTAAAAAAGCAGGTAAAGTTCGAGCAATCGGTTTTTCATTTCATGATTTGTACTCCTCTTTTGAACCAATCTTAGATGCTTATCCATGGGACTTTTGCCAAATTCAATACAATTATTTGGATACACAATACCAGGCGGGGAGAAAAGGACTGTTAAAAGCTCACGAAAAAGGAGTAGGAGTAATCTCCATGGAACCTCTTTTAGGGGGAAAGCTAGCTACACAATTGCCCACCGAAGCAGTTTCTCTATTACAGAAAAAGAATCCTGACATGACTCCTGCTGAATGGGCACTACGCTGGGTTTGGAATCACCCACAAATTGCACTGCTACTAAGTGGAATGAACCAGTTAGATCAATTAAATGAAAATTGTACAATTGCCGACTCCGCTGATGTAGCTGCTATGTCAAAAGAGGAAATGGTAACGATTCAGGAGGTAAAGCAAATATTTGATGAACGTATAAAAGTTCACTGTTCTGGTTGTGCCTATTGTATGCCCTGTCCCCATGGAGTAAACATTCCTCGAGTATTTGCATTATACAATGAAGCATATCGTTTTGATAACCCAGAGTCGGCTGTATGGCAATACAATTCCATGCCTACCGAAAAAAGAGCTTCAGCTTGTGTGGCTTGCAACGAGTGCCTTTCTAAATGCCCCCACCAACTCCCGATCTCTGCATTAATGAAGGACATCTCGGATACCTTTAAAAGCTAATCTACTATAGAAGGGAGCTACCAATGAAAATGAAAGATAGAATTTATAAATGGGAAGAAAATGGTTTGATTACGAAAGATCAGGCAGATTTACTTTGGCAATCATTCAACGAGGAAAAACAAGATGATAAATCAAGTATACTCGTTTCCATAATCTCAGTGGTTGGATCTATTCTGCTTACGGTGGGTATAATTTTTTTCCTGGAGGAATCAGGTGTTCTTATCTCGAGTTTGTTTAAATCAATAATTATGGTAATTCTTACAGGTCTCATTCTAGGAGTAGGGTATCGATTTAACTTTGGACCAAAAAAACTTCCCAAGGTTGGTCATGCTCTGGTTTTTTTGGGCAGTTTACTAACAGGGGTGACTGTTTTTTATATAGCTCATTTCTACAAAGTTAACTTGGAAGCAAATTCCCATTGGCTTTTATTTGTCTCAATCCTATTTATCATTCCACACCTATATATTATGAAGTCCAAACTGGTTGCAGTTGTCCTTTCCGTTTTAATTCCAGCGTTTCTTTGGTTCTTTACCAACTTCTCTTTACACAGCAAGTTTGACATGGAAACGATTCTTGGTTGCTTAATTCTAGTTTTATCTGGGTGTTTTGTTTATTGTATTGGACAGTACCACTGTTTTTCAAGCAAGTGGGAGGGAATAGGAAATACTTTTAAGCTAATTAGTATTCAAGTTTTTCTGTTAGGGTTATTTATTCTCTGTTTTCCAGGTAATTTAGAGACAGAATTTACTACTCTGGCATCCTATCTTCAACCTTTAACCTGGGTTATTTTTCTATTCGTTTTAGTCTTTTGCCTTATTTCACTGATCTGGTTTCTTGCTAAACAAAAGCTGTTTGGTACGACATATCTGTTCGTTCATATAGGATGGTTGTTTTCAATTGTCTGTATCACCATCTTTACTTATTTCCTTTTACCCATAGGAGTTGCAAGTACATTTTATAATCTGCTTTTCATTGCAGTTTCTCTTGTTTTGCTATTCTCTCTGGGGAACAAACTAGCATCCATACTGGTAGCCAACACTGGAATACTTTGGATAGTAATTTTCTTAATTGCACGCTCTGCTGACATATTTGGAGACAAAGTACCTTCGTATGTAGTTATCCTTTTCTCTGGTGTTGTTTTGGTGCTGGGAGGAGTTTTAATGGAGATACAAAGAAAACGAATTCAGAAGAATATTACAAAAAAATAGAGATTGTCCCTATGAATCGTTACTAGAGATTGGAAGTATGAAGAAGAAATCCGATCCTTTCGGGATGTTCCTTTTATACTCGATAATACCCTGATGTTTTTCAATAATCTGCTTTGACAGATATAAACCTAGACCAGTACTCTTTTCAGAATTTGTTGGTTTGTTACTAGTTCGGCTAAAGGGTTTAAATAAACACTCTTCTTCCCCACTGGGAATCCCAATTCCCTGATCAATCACATGCACTTCACATCCATTGTCGTGAATTTCCGCTTTAATTGTAATAGTGGTATTCGGTGGGGAGTACTTAACTGCATTACTTAACAGGTTGTTAACAACCTGTTCCATTTTTACCGGATCAAACTCCATCTCACAATTCACTGCTGGGATAAGCAATGCAAATTGTATGTGCTTTTTTAGAGCAATTGTTTCCTGATTTCGAATTTTTTCTCGTAAGAAATGAAAGAAATCTAATTTCTCCTTCTTAATAGACACCCTACCCGACTCAATGGAAGATACATTCAATACATCTTCCAATAATCGCAGCATAAACTGACTTGTATCTTGAATCGTAGATACAAGCTCTTTCCCTTGATTACTTAGCAGTACTTCCTTCGGAGCATTCTGTAGAAAAGATGAGTACATTTGTATTGTTGCTATTGGATTGCGTAAATCATGAGCAGCAATTCCCAAGAGTTCATTTTTTTGCTTATTTAGTGTGGTTAAATGCTGATTTGTATTCTCTAGTTCTGTAACATCATCTAAAACAATTAACACATGATTCAAATTTTCATGGGATATATAGTGAGTTGTAAAAAGAAAATACTTTTGGTAGGTTTTTCCTAGAATGAAAAATTCTCTTTTCAACTTTGTTTTATAAACTGATTGTTTTGTTCGTAAGGTTTTTAAAATACTCTTTCGTAACGGACATGTGTCACAATTACTTGTCGTACCACAAAGGGCGTTCTCTTTTACAGTATAAATACAACCAATTGCATTCCCGCAAAGCTTCCCAATAATCTGATCTTCAGGTTTTCTAAACAATGCATGAAATGTATCGTTAAAACTTTCTACTTCTATTTTGTCATTAATTAAAAACAAGCCAGAATTGATAGAATTTAAAAGAAGATTTAAGTAATCGTTCGAAGCATGAAGCTGATCAATCATTAAACTCATTTAGTATCTCCTTAAGGAAAGAAAGTAAAACAATATACTTCATCTACAATTATAGTTTTGAAATTGCAATTGAAAAAACCATTTTTTACTTTTTTTCCTTTGATGAAAGACCTTCGCTTTTACAATTAATATAGAAACTTATTTGTTTTAAAACTGCTGTTCAACAAATTGTTCCCCATTACTATTTACAAGAAAGGGAGTATAAAATGAGAAGAATAAATACAATTGATGACGTTAAACAGGCAATTTTACACATGGATCGTAGAAGTACCACTGAAGAGATGAAGCTTGCACGTAAATCGTTCCGTGACTTATTTTTAGATGTTGACCCTGAATCATTAAAATACATGCAGGATGAGTACATTTCATTCGTTGGAGTTGAAAAAGAAGAAGAGCTGATTAAGTTACACAATGACCCCAGCCTTGCCCTTGAAACATTACCTCTTATAGAACATATGAAATCATTGTATGCGACTGCAGAAAAAGAGACAGGAAAATGGTTTCCCTTTGTTGACTTCATTGCAGCTTTAAATCGTCAAATCCAAAATTTAGATGTCGTGCTGATTGAAACCGAATCGGGGTACTGTGTGATTCAAAGAGCAAATTATTGCATTATTCACAAAAAGTAAACTCTACTGAAGAAGTTTCATTACAGTTTCGAAGATGGTGGTCATTAACTCATCCGATACACGAATATGGGAATTAACTTTTTGCTGTTTTAACTACTCCAGGTTTCGATATAATGATAGTCCATTTATTGCAATAGGAGACCACTATGAAACAATGGTTAACGATTTGTCTGACTTTCATTTTGATGCTTGTTTTTATTCCCTTCAATACTTCCTATGGAGAAGAAGGAGAAATATGTATCGAACAAACGAATACCCCCATGATAGAAACATTTTCAGCTACCTGGTGCCCATACTGCCTAAAATTGGATGAAAAGCTAACAAGCTTGTATGATTCAAACGAACATCCTTTCCAATTTCTTGTTTACGACACCATGCGTGCAAAAGAAAGTGAATTTATTATGTCTCGTATTCAAGAATTTGAAGTACAGGCAATTCCTTTAACTGTTTTTGAAGGAAACAAAACCTGGCTTGGGTATAATGAAGAAATCTTTGACGACATGACAAGCACCATTGAAACTTGGGAATCCAAGCAAACGATTGAGTTGAAGGGATCCCTAACTGAAACGAAGGAAAAACAAACGATTACTCTCTCTTACGACCTAAAAGAGTACCCCAAGGCAACTCTTTACTGTGCAATGACTACCCTTGTATCTATTCAAGATGGGGTTCACTACCGTAACTATGTGCTTGATGGAGTAACTGAAACAATTCAAAACAATGGAGAAATTGCTTTTTCTTTTCCCACCCCCTCTAATAGAGCATTAACACAATATTTAATCTGGATTGAAGTAGATGGTGTCAGTGTTGGAAATGTATGGATTCAAGCTGAAGAAGATCCCTTTGATTCTGAAAAAGCATTTTTGTTACTAGATTCAGTTAATGATCTGGGACAATTCACAACTGAAAAAGATAAAAAGAGATATGTGTCAATGACAAATGTTGGCTCTATTGATGCTACATTCAATTTATCCAGTGATGCATCTTGGCTCTCCTTTGAAAACGACTACGAAGTTAAAACTAACCGAAAAAAAGGAATTCGAATGATTGTAAAGGCGAGTGAAATGGAACCGGGTGAATACTCAACCGAAGTTATCATACAACCTACACAAGACAGTGTTTCATCATTCAGCACAAAAACTTTTACAGTAACCTGTATATGCAAAGAAGATGACTAATTTTTCATACTAAATGCCTGGAGGCCTTAAGATGATGGTTATAAAAAAATATTTTGCACTGGCTTGTACTTTTTTCCTTGTGTTTTCCTTATCTTCTTGTGGTACTACTTCTTCAACAGCCAATGAATACATTTTTAAGGGAACTTTCATAGAGACTAGCCCCAATGGATTTGACATGTACCAAATACCAGGGAATGGTATTGATATCGGATATACCGTTGTAGGAGAAGGAGAACCGTTACTAATGCTTATGGGTTTAGGGGGTACGGTTGAAGATTGGAATCTTCAAGTTATTGAGATGTTATCAGATAACTACCAATTAATACTTATGGACAACAGAGGAATGGGATATTCAACAGCGAATGATGATCCATTTAATTATGAACTTTTCGCTGCCGATGCAATTTCCGTTCTTGATACATTGGAAATAGATCCTTGTTACGTATTAGGCTGGTCAATGGGTAGTGTTGTCACGCAGCAATTGATAATGCAATATCCCGATCGCTTCACAAAAGCCGTTATTTATGCAACCTCTGACAATGGAGAACCCGTTGTTTCTGCTCTTGAAGGAAACATATCCGATGATCCAATTGTACAAAGGCAATCAGAATGTACTTATTACTGGGTAACACCCATAGAAGAAATACAAGAAGTTACTATTCCAGTTATGTTTATGGTTGGAACGAATGATACCATAGTTGGTACACAAGCCTCCATAAATCTTGCAGGTCACATAGAAGGCGCTTGGTTAACCCAATTCAAAAACGCATCTCATATGTTAATGTACGATCTTCCAGAAGAGTTTGCAGAAACGGTTCTTCTTTTCTTACAAACAAACGAAGTATACTCTCCTTCAAATTAAGAGAAAGTAATATATAGTTTCATCAAAAGATAGACTTTTGTTGGGGGTTACAATGATTCAAAATCAGTGGTATGTTGTTCTATCGTCCGATCAAGTCAAGAATAAACCAGTTGGTGTAACACGACTTGGCGAAAAGATGGTTTTTTGGCGTACAAAAGATACACACATTCATTGCATGGCAGATAGATGTATTCATCGCGGAGCTTCTCTTTCAAAAGGACAGGTAAAGAATAATCGATTACAATGCCCATTTCATGGATTTGAATACAATACCACAGGCAAAGTACAGGTGATACCAGCAAATGGCAAATCAACAATTGTTGAAGACCAATATCGTGTTAAAGCCTATGAGTGCTTTGAAAAAGCTGGTTTTATATGGGTTTGGTGGAATCCTGCAGAACTCGAGAATCCAAAAACTCTGCAGGAACCTGAGTTTTTTTCGGATTTCCTATCGATGGAGTACGGACAAAAAATAGATCCATGGAACGCCCATTACTCAAGGGTTATTGAAAACCAACTCGATGTTGTTCACCTGCCTTTTGTTCACTACAACACAATAGGCAGGGGAAACAAAACGGTTGTTGATGGACCAATCGTTAAGTGGATGAACAAAAACCGATTTAAGGTGTTTGTTCACAACCAAGTTGATAAAGGACAAAAACCTCTACAAGAAAAAGAAATCCCCTTGTCAGAAGTTCCTGTATATTTAGATTTCATCTTTCCTAATCTTTGGCAAAACCACATTTCTGATACAATTCGTGTTTCTGCTGCTTTTGTTCCTGTTGATGAAAATAATACGTTGCTTTATCTTCGGTACTACATGAAAAAGAATTTCTTCAGCAAGATTGCTGTAAAGCTATCTTCTCCTTCCATGCTAGTTATTGCCCATCAAGATAGAAGAATTGTTGAAACACAGATTCCCAAAAAAAGCTCTTATAAGAGCCAGGAAAAGCTTATAAAAGGAGACTCTCCTATAGTAAATTATCGGAAAAGGAGAAATGAACTTAAAGCATTATAATTGGCTCTTATTTTATTGTCATTCTGATTAAGTAGTGATACATTACTTACTAAGGTGTTGAAGTTTTTTTGATTTCCGCTGAAAGTGTGACAAAGTGAAAAGTAAGAAACCAATCTGGATTTCAGTTATTTCGTTTGCTTGCATTGCAATTCTATTCTTTTTATTTTGGTATCCCCATGTAAAGCAATCCTACAAACCCATTCCCAATAAAGGTAATAAATGGAGAATAGGATATATTCAGAGCGGAGACTACCAAGATTATAATTTTATCATGGATGCCACTCTTCATGGACTCCAGGATAAAGGCTGGATAAAATCCTATAAAACTCCAAATAATCTTGAGTTATTACCTGGTAAAGAATACTGGGACTACATCAATAATACTGTTACAAGCTCCTTTATTCAGTTTGTAAATGAAGCCTTCTGGTCTTACGACTGGAACACAGATCAACGACTTTCGATAAGTGAAACAATTCAAAGTAAAACCTCCACCTTCAAGCTTGATGTTCTTTTTGTACTTGGTTCTTGGGCCGGCAGAGATATATCAGAAACCCATTTACCTATCCCTTGCATTGTTATGTCTGCCTCAAATCCCCTTGAATCAGATATAGTAAAATCTGACTTGTATTCTGGTGTTCCAAATGTGGTTACGATGGTGGATACTAATTTGTATATTCGAAGAATAAGACTGTTCTATCATGTCACACATTTTACATCAATTGGGGTTTTAGTTTACCCTTCCAATGACGGTCCAGTATGGGCAAACCTGGAAAACTTGAAAGAAGTTGGAAAAGAACTAGGCTTTAGCGTTATTCCATATTATACTTCCTTTGATCCAGGTGAGAATCCTGAAAAGGCTATCAAAAACTTTCCAGAATACTACCGATGGTTGATTGAAACCAATCATATAGACGCTGTTTGGATTCCTGTAGATCCTGTTGAAACTATTCCAGGCACAATGGAAGCAATAAGTACTTACAGGATTCCTTCCTGGGGTGGAAGCATGGCTTTAGTTAAAGCTGGCGTTCTGTTAGGAATAAACGATGGAGACTCCACTAAAGCTGGTAATTTCTATGCGGATACATTCGCAAAAATTGCCCATGGCGTTCCCCCTGAGAAAATTTACCAAAAGGTAGAACGAGAAGAAACGTTGTGTATTAATACAAAAACTGCTGAAGAAATTAATTTTGATGTCACCCCTGCTCTCGATAAAATTATATCTGTCCGATTCCAAGATTAGCATTCTCACCTGAAAATACTATCAAGATAGATCTGTTTTCTTTATACTTCGTATTGTTGTTCTAATAAAATGTTAGACTTGACTAATATTTTTATGTAATTAGAATATATTTAGGTGATTAAAATGCTACAAAAACAAATATCAATTTCACAAGAAGATTATTTAGAAGCTATTTTGCGGATTTTTAATGAGAAAAAAGGTGTTCGAACAAAAGATATTGCTGCTAAACTAAACGTTCGCAATTCTTCGGTTACATCTGCTCTTAAACATCTAGCAAAAGAAGGTTTGGTTCACTACGAAAAGTATGGCACCATTTCCCTAACTGATGAAGGGGAAGAAATTGCAAATAACATCTGGATTCGTCATCAAACAATGTACTTCTTCTTCCACGACATTTTAGAAATGTCAGATACAGAATCGAAGGCGATCGCTTGTGAAATGGAACATGCTATTACGGAAACAGCATTTACAAAATTTCTTCATTATTTGTATACAAATCACCCAAAAAAATTAGAGAATTATATCGCAACTCACGAGATTAATTTGCAGTACCTCACTCACTTTTGCGAAGAGTGTGTAGAAAGGAAGTAGTATGCATTTTTTTAGACATAGGTTTCGACGGAGAAATAATTTTCAACCAGTATGCTGTAGAAATAACATGACTTCATGTGAGCAAAACAAAACTATTTATGAATTTTCCCCCTCGGATACGGTTCAGATAATGGCAATACGTGGTTATAAGTGTATGCGTTGTCAGTTAATTTCAATGGGTTTTATTCCCGGAACGAAAGTAAAAATTATTGAAAATTCTGTTCACAAAACTTGTCTTGTTTCTATCGAGAATCGGAAAATTACTTTAGATGAGCGGAGTGCTTATTCACTAATTGTGAAAGCAGTTTGATTTTTTTTAACTTGAATGTTAGGCTTATCTAATATATTTAGGAGAGTATAATTTTGAAACTACATCAATTTTCACCAGGACAAAAAGGAATTGTATCGGGATTCTGCGATTCCGAAAAAAAGTATAGAAGAAAGCTTCTTCGTATGGGTATTTTAAAAGGGTCGTTATTCACTTTTGTTCGAAAAGCTCCATTGGGAGACCCTATTGAAATAGAAATTCAAGGATGTTCAGTATCTCTTCGAAAAGAAGAAGCAGATATTTTAAATGTGGAGAGTGTATAAAATGAAAATAGCACTAATTGGCAATCCAAATTGTGGGAAAACCACATTGTTTAACGCCCTAACAGGGAACCAACAGAGAATAGGGAACTGGCCGGGAGTAACTGTAGAAAAAAAATCAGGCTGGTTTCGTTACCAGAGTCATGAACACGAAATTATTGACTTGCCTGGAATTTACAGTTTTGACGAAGAAATATCAGAAGATGAACAGGTTGCTAAAGAGTACATATTGTCGGGCGATGCGGACATCTTTGTAAACATTGTTGACAGTACTCATTTTGAGAGAAACATGTACTTAACAATGTTACTTCTTGAAATGGGAATTCCCATGATTGTTGTATTGAATATGAAAGATTTAGCATCAAATGAAGGAATACACATCAATCCCACATCTCTGCAGAAAATTCTGGGAGTACCGGTTATTTCCATTAAAGGAACAGATAAAGAAGATATCAAACACTTAAAAGACCTATTACTAAAAGCTTCTATAGAAGAATGTATTTCATCCCATCATATTCAGTTTCGTTCTTCTATTGAAGAAGTACTTAACAAATGGTCAGATATCCTTGCTTCCGATCTTCCAAAATGCCATGTATCAGCACGCTGGATCGCATTAGATTTATTGCTTGAAAACAAAAACCATGTAGATATTCCTGGTAAAACACTTGGAAAATTAAATCTGAAAACCACAATTGATTCTCTTAAAAACGAATGGGGTGATGAAATAGATGTACTGGTTGCAGAAGACATTTATTCAACTATCAATTCATATCATAAAAATGTATGCAAAAAAGGAAAGAAAAAGCGTTCTTTTACTGAAGTATTTGATTCCATCGTTCTGAATAGATGGCTTGGTATCCCCATTTTTCTTGGGGTTATGTACCTACTTTTCTGGATTGTACAACAATTTGCTGGAGCTTTTATTGATTTCTTTGATATTTTGGCAGACACAATCTTTGTCACCGGACTAGGAACATTGCTGGATAAAGTTGGTTCTCCATCCTGGCTTACTACTCTTGTTGCCGATGGCATCGGTGGTGGTATACAAACAGTTGCTACATTTATCCCTCTAGTATTTGTTTTATTCTTTTTCCTTTCCTATTTAGAAACTTCTGGTTATATGGCTAGAGCAGCTTTTGTAGCAGATCGTTTCATGCAAAAGATAGGTTTACCTGGAAAAGCTTTTGTACCTATGATGGTTGGATTTGGATGTACTGTTCCAGCAATCATGGCAACCAGAACTTTAGAAACAAAACGAGATCGATATATGACCATATTTATGTCCCCATTAATGTCCTGTGGCGCAAGACTTCCAGTTTATATACTGTTTGCTGCAGCATTCTTCCCTTCTAATCAAGGATTAATTGTCTTCTCTCTATATTTAGTTGGGATACTAATAGCAATTGGTACGGGTTTACTGCTTAAAAAAACTCTTTTTAAAGGAGAAACCTCAACTTTTGTTATGGAGCTTCCCCCGTATCATGCTCCAAAATTTGGATATTTATTAAAACATGCTTGGTCACGTACAAGTATATTTATAAAAAGAGCTGGAATTGTAATCGTTATTGTAATGACAGTTCTTGGATTCTTAAATAGCTTTGAGGTGTCAACTGGAACCCAAACTCCTTCTACAACCCAAGCTATTGAAGTTAGCTCTAACGAGCCGGAACAGCAAACCGCACTTGGTGTTATCGGAAAAGCCATAACACCCTTATTTGTACCCATGGGTGTAGAACAAGATAATTGGCCTGCATCTGTGGGTATCTTAACTGGCTTGTTTGCAAAAGAAGCTGTAGTAGGTACACTGGGAGGGGTTTATTCGCAAATTGAAAGCCAGGGTAATGTAACAGAAATTCAAGAAGCCGAGGAAGAAGAATGGAGCTTCTGGGGAGGAATAGCGGATGCCTTTGCATCCATTCCTGAGAATATTTCTGGGGCTTTCGAAGGATTCAAAGATGTAATGGGATTAGGCGATGTTGGAGGTTCTGAGGAAGATATTGCCGATGTTGTTGAAGCTGATATTGGTTTATTCCAGCAACTTCGGGATCATTTTTCTAAGGGACCTTTACAGGCTTATGCCTATCTTCTCTTTATCTTAATCTATTTCCCCTGTATTGCAGTTTTAGGAGCCATCAAAAAAGAAGCTGGTTTACTTGTTACCTACCTATCAGTTGGGTATTTAACTGTCATAGGTTGGATTATTGCAACGCTATTCTATCAAATTACTATTGGTCATTCTACCCTCTGGATTATCATTCCTCTAGCTATGCTAGTTGGTTTGTATATACTATTTGATAGGATTCAAGCAGCAGGAGCACTCAAATGAACATGCCAAACTTTTGGTTAGCAGTTATATTAACTTCGTTTGCAGGTTTATCAACGGGTATTGGTAGTTTGCTAGCTTTCTTTACAAAGCAAACCAACACAAAATTTCTGTCAATTTCTTTGGGTTTCTCAGCTGGGGTTATGATCTATATTTCGTTTATGGAATTGTTACCTGAATCTTTTTCCATCCTATCTAAAACCTACACTTTGTATGGATCTTGGATATGCATTTTATCCTTTTTTATTGGCTTTGGTATTATTGCAGTAATCGACAAGCTTGTACCATCTTATGAAAATCCCCACGAAATGCATCATATTGAAGAACTACATCCCAAAAACGAGAAAAAACAATTGAAAAAACTCTACCATGTTGGAATACTAATGGCTTTGGCCATTAGTATTCACAACCTTCCAGAAGGTCTTGTCACCTTTTTAGGAACCATTACCAATTCTGAAATGGGGATCGCTATAGCATTTGCTGTTGCAATACATAATATTCCCGAAGGAATTGCCGTTTCGGTACCAATATATTATTCGACGGGTAGTCGAAAAAAAGCATTCTTTTATTCGTTTCTATCTGGACTAGCAGAACCGATTGGTGGAATCCTGGGATATCTTCTCTTAAAACCACTTATTAACGATTTAACAGTTGGAATTATTTTTGCCCTCATTGCAGGAATAATGGTATTTATCTCTTTTGACACACTCCTTCCTTCTGCAGAAGAATATGGCAATCACCACTTGTCCATTATTGGAGTAGTAGCAGGAATGGTTGTGATGGCTGTCAGCTTACTGCTGTTATAAGTTTTTTATTCTTTATTGTTACCTTTTTGTTACTTTTTTGTCTTTTTTTAGTCATTTTTATTGCGAATGAATTTTACATACGGTATAATTATTACAAGACAAAAACTCTAGCAAAGGAGGTAGAGCAATGGCTTATAAAGAGAATATTCACAGTATTACAACGAAAAAAGTATCTGAAAAAGTGTCATTCTTTAAAACAAAATATTGTCACCTGATTTTTACCGACAAACGAATTATTGTTGCATACTATGACCCGGACAAAGCAATGGATGAATACAAAAAAAGACTGCAAGAACAAAGCGATAAAGGCTCCCCCTCCAGTGTATATAACAAGGTATCCATTCGCTTTCAATCAACAAAGAATTTTTATCAACGATATTTATGTATGAATCCTGAAGATATTATTAAAGAACACCCCGAAAATTTTGCAATTCCGTCCGAAAGAATAAAAAGTCTTGTTTTTTCAAAAGGTTCCTGCTGTAAAGATGAAGACGGTTTCGAAAGCCATAATCCTGATAAATTGAACATTACATTAAAAAATAATGCGCATAAAAATTTTTACCTGAAAACTTGTTTCTTTAATGAATTATGTGACGCTCTCAGTCAAATAATTCCACAAGCCAATCACTCAGGTGAAAAAATGGTTTATAAAAGCTAATTTCTTTTCTTTCTATTTCTCTTGTTCCATTTTTTTAAGGAGTTTCTATGCCTAATAATGAGACGGTTGTACACGTAACGCCACGAGCAAGCCATCATATCGGTTTCTTTAAGTCCAAACTTTGCTATCTCGTCTTCACAGATCAGCGGATTGTTGTTGTATATCATGATCCAAAGAAATTAAAAAAAGCTTATGAAGATGCAATCAAAGATCGTGAAAAAGATGGGAAAAAAGCAAATGTCTTTAAGAAATTAGGAGCAAAGTTTTCCTCTATGAATGATTTTCATACACGATATTTCGAATTGACACCTGAAGAAATGTTACTTGAAGATGACGACAACTTCGCAATTAAGCCATCGGACATACAACGTCTTGTTTTGAAAAAAGGATCAGTAGTGATGGATGAAGATGGGTATGAAACAAAAAATAAAGATACTCTTCAGATGGTAATTTTTGGTAAGAAAATGAAGTTTAGTTTATCGATCGACCAATTTCAAAAAATCGCCAATGCTTTAGACCATATTATTCCAGAAGCCACTTATAAAAAGAACAAGGTTATCTTGAAAAGATAGCTAGTACTCTTCTTCCAGTACAAGACAATCCTTATAATCGTAAATAAATAGTGTATCCCCAGCATTGTTCCATATCGGTTCATCAAATCCAGCATATAGATTAGTAGCTGTGTTCTTGCCGTTTCCTGTATGAACTTTTATACTCGATCCTGACTTCAGAACATAATCTGGAAAGAGATACCGATGATACGATTCATCGTAGAAATAAAAATTCTGCAAAAAGATAGTTTCACCGCTGTTATTTAACAATATAAACCATTCACCATTAACATTGTCATTGTCATTTCCCTCTGCATCGAATTGAAATGAAGTTACCGTCAAGTCGCCTGCATAGTCTGAGGGAGTAAACAAACCAACACCCTTTTGCATTGCCTTCTCTTCTGCTCGTTCGAGTATCGTTCTATAGCGTACATTAGGTGCTCTAAAAAAAGCTCTTGCTACCCCATTTTCAATTAAGATTTCATTCACAAATCCATCTTCTTTTGTGTATACATATGCAAGAGTTCTACCAAAAACATCTTCTTTTTCTTTATCGTATTCAAGGTACACTTCTTTCCCTTCCACTAGCTTTTTATTCAGGTTTGTAGCTTCAGCAGAGTAGGGTTGTCCCTTTTCAGGAGTATTGATTCCAATGTATCGAACCTTTGTTCCATTCGCCAATACAATCGTATCACCATCAATTACTTTGGAAACAAAATTTCCAGAATAATTACATGCAAATAGAAAACAAACAAAAAAAGAAGCAATAAGGAAAAAAGATATAGAATTTTTAATTTTCATTTTGTAATTCAGACAGAACGGACGAATAATAAGAAGGAAGTTTTTCGATTGAGCAAGCCCAGGGTGTTAACTGGCGTTCCATAAATTGTCCAGCCAAACTATGTAGGGAAACACCCAATATGCAAGCAGGATAAGGAGGGTATCCCTGGGCAATGAACCCAGCAATAGAACCAGCTAAAACATCACCACTTCCAGCTTTTGATAAGGCAGAAGAACGGAAATAGTTGATATGAGCAAAACCTGTTGGATCAGCTACAACAGTGGTTGAACTTTTAAGTACAACAATTGTTTGCCAAAGTTTGGAATAATGTAGAGCAACATCTACTAAATTCTGTTTTATTTGTTCAATTTGTAGTCCAGTAAGGTAACTCATCTCTCCTAGATGTGGAGTAACAATTCTGGTTCCGGGTACTACTTTTTTTAATTGGGATTTGATCGCCCACAGGCCATCTGCATCAATTACCATCGTTTGCGATAAAGAATTATATAGAGACTTACAAAAAGTAATTCGATCAATTTCTCTACTCATCCCTGATCCGATACACACAATCCCTTTCGGATGAATATGATGAAGGAAATATGTTATAGAATGGTGGGCATAGTGTGATTCTTTTGTAGGAATTCGCATGTGGATTGATTCAACAGGAACACGATTGGACAAGATACTTTCGTCGGTATCTTTATAACAGGCTACTGTTAAACCAACACCAGAGTGAATTGCCCCCATTAGAGATAAAGACAAAGCTCCTTGATAATTTCTGCATCCAGCCACCGAATAAACTCTCCCAAACATCCCTTTGTGCGAATCGACAGGTCTTGGTCTAACAATCTTGCCCACCTCTTTTGGTGTCATGAAGGTGGACAAATTCACCTTATCCTCTACAACCGTTCGAGGAACTCCTATATTTGTTACGTATAGTTTGCCTGTATAGTTTTTCCCCGGACATAGTAAATGCCCCACCTTTGGAGCCTCGAAGGTGACAGTATAGGTAGCTTTTATGGCTGAACTCCGAAATGTACTTACAACTTCTCCTGATTCTGAACTAATTCCCGAAGGTATGTCAATCGAATATATCGTTTTAGCTGAAGAATTTACAGTTTGAATTAATTCAGACACAAATCCCTCAATTGGCCTTGATAACCCAACACCAAAGATACCATCCACAACTATGGTAGTAGGATTTGCATTAAAGAACTCTTTTACTCTGACTCGGGTAACTTCCGAATCAAGGTAAGGATCTAAAATATCGACTTGAAAATCAGGATTTTTGTGAAAACTTTCCAAGATTTCAAAGTTATGTTTCGCTGCTCCCGATAACTTCTGGAGTGAAAAAACGGGCAACACCGCCACACGCCAACCATTAGAAATAAGATGCCGGGCAACAACACTGGCATCGCCACCATTGTTACCCGGCCCTATCAATACTAGAACTTGTATGTTCCGCTTCTCATTTCGAACTATCTGGTCTACGACATTACTTCCTGCCATTTCCATCAATTGCAGAGGTTTTACTCGATATTCTTCTTCCATCACTCTGTCAGTTCGATGGGTATCCTGACCAGTATGTACTAACATGTTAACTCATAAGTAACGCCATAATAGCCTTTTGTGCATGAAGTCTGTTTTCTGCTTCATCAAATACAGCTGCTTTGGGTCCATCCATTACAGAGTCTGTAATTTCATCCCCTCTATGTGCAGGTAAACAGTGAAGAACTAAAGCTTCTTTTGGAGCTTTCGACAAAAGCTCGTCATTAACCTGATAGGGTGTAAAGATACGCTTTCTTTCTTCAGCTTCTTGCTCCTGACCCATAGAAGCCCAAACGTCAGTGTAAATAAAATCTGCTTTCGCAACAGCCTGAACAGGGTCAGATATGATTTCCAATGATGCACCTGTCAAAGGTGAATCTTCTTCCCACCACTCCATAATTTGTTTAGATGGAGTAAAATTCTGAGGTGAGCAGATGGTAATATCTACACCTGTTTTAGCAGCAGCCATCATAAGCGAGTTAGATACATTATTACTATCGCCAATGTATGTAAGGTGAAGACCTTTTAAGAATCCTCTTTTTTCATACATGGTAAAGAAATCAGCAACTGCTTGACATGGATGTAAAAAATCAGAAAGACCATTAATTACAGGGCAAGTGGAATATTCGGCTAACTGTAAAATGGTATCATGTGAAAACACTCGCGCCATAATACCATCTAAATATCTACTAAGTACTCGGGCAGTATCAGGAATGGTTTCACCACGTCCTAGTTGAATATCCTTACTGCTTAAGAAAATTGCTTTTCCACCCATCTGATTCATACCAATTTCAAAAGAAACTCGAGTACGAGTAGAAGATTTTTCAAAAATCATTCCAAGATTTTTATTTTCTAAAACTGGTTTTCTTTGGTTTGTCTGTTCTTCCAATTTCAACATTTTTGTTAAATCAAAAATGCGTTGCACATCTTCTACAGAATAATCATGGATAGAAACAAAGTTTTTTCCCTGATATAAGCCGGGCATAATATACTCCTTACTTACCGAATTTTTCTTTTAAGAGATCTTCAAGAGTTGGTTTTCCAATTTCCTGAAGTTCATATCCAATTCGTACTGCAGGTTTTTTAATGTTGATAATACGGCTTAGGTCGATTGGAGTTCCAATAACAACAACATCACAGTCGGCAGAGTTAATGGTTTCTTCTAATTCTTGAAGTTGTTTTTCATAATAACCTAAAGCAGGTACAATTTCATCTAATTGTGGATATTTTTCATAGGCTTCTTTAATAGATCCAACAGCATAAGGTTTTGGATCTACAATTTCAGCACCACATTTTCTGGCAGCTAAATAGCCAGCACCGATGTCCATTTCGCCATGTGTTAAGGTAGGACCATCTTCAATTACTAAAGCTCGTTTTCCTAAAATCATTTTTGGATCAGCAATAGTTAATGGAGAAGTTGCATCAATAATGACTGCATTTGGATTGATTGCTCTACAATTATCACGAACATCATTAACATCTTCTAAATTTGCTGTTTCTTCTTTGTTAATGATAATGCAATCGGCTTGTCTTACGTTTACTTCACCTGGGTAATAAGAAATTTCATCATACGGACGAGTTGGGTCTACAATGGTAATTTTATAATCAGATTTGTAGAATGGGAAATCGTTGTTTCCACCGTCCCATAAAATGATGTCAGCTTCTTTTTCAGCTTCACGAAGAATAGCTTCGTAATCTACTCCAGCGAATATAACTGCACCCATAGCAATATATGGTTCGTATTCTTCCATTTCTTCAATGGTACATTCATGCTTTTTCAAATCTTCCAAGGTCGCAAAACGTTGAACAGCTTGTTTTGCTAAATCGCCATAAGGCATCGGGTGACGGATAGCAGCAACTTTTTTACCCATTTTGTTAAAGATTCTTACTACTTCACGGCTGGTTTGGGATTTTCCACAACCAGTTCTTACAGCACAGACAGAAAGTAAAGGTTTGGTGGATTTGACAGTTGTGTTATTGTAACCCATTAACCAGAAATCTGCTCCAGCAGCATTTACTAAGGCGGATTTATTCATAACAACCTGATAGGGTTGGTCAGAATAAGCGAAAACTACAACATCAATGTTCTTATCTTTGATTAAAGTTGGGAGATCCTCTTCCGGAACAATAGAAATACCTTGAGGATAAAGATGACCTGATAATTCTGATGGATATTTTCGATCATCGATTTCAGGAATCTGTGTGGCAGTAAAAGCTACTACATTGTAGTCTTCATTGTCACGGAAAAATACGTTAAAATTGTGGAAATCTCTTCCAGCAGCACCCATAATAACAACATTACGTTTCATAACTACCTCCCGATGGATAAAATTTTAATCTCAGAATAACGTTGACGATGTCCTCTTCTTTTGTGTTCATTGGTTTTATTGCGATAGAAAAAAACAGAAATCTTCTTTGCTTTCTCATCGCTCCTTAAAACACTTGCCTGCACCTTGTAGTTGCTGGCATCTTCTCCAGTAACTACGTTATCTCCACCTACCATTAAAGGAGTGAAGCTTATTTCATTACCTTTTTCTTCATTCAGTTTTTCTATTCTGACAATCTGTCCTTCTTCGACTTTATACTGTTTTCCGCCTGTTTCAATTACTGCGTACATAGTATCCTCCAAAAACATATTTCGATATTACAAATATCCAAATTGCTATCTTACTGCAAATCCTCATTAAGTCAAGGCATATTTCGTCATTTTCATAACAAAGCAGTTAATAGTAATTTTTCAATTTTTTGTTCTATACTACTATACAAAAAATAGGAGAAAAATATATGAAAACTTGCTTACAAACTTCAAAAGCACCAGCAGCTATTGGTCCTTACTCACAAGCAGTGCGGTGTGGGTCTTTTGTGTACATATCAGGGCAGATTGCACTAGATCCTTTAACTGGATTATATAATCCACAAAGTGCTGCAGAAGAAACGAAAATCGCTCTGCGTAATATGCAGGCCATTCTCACCGAAGCAAACTGTACCTTTAGTAACGTTGTGAAAACGACTATTTATTTATCAAACATGAAGGACTTCGGTGATGTAAATGAGGTGTATTCCGAGTGTTTTCCTTCCAATCCTCCAGCAAGAGCTTGCGTGGCAGTAAAAACGCTACCCAAAAATTGCAAAGTGGAGATAGAGGCAATAGCTTATATAGAAGAATAGGCAAACACTAGTCTGAATAAAATTCTGGAACAACATTATCTTTTGACTGTTGAATCCGAATCATTATTCGATTAGGAGCACAAGTCACTGTTTCTCCAACAGAAGATACCCATCCCGATTTAACACAGGTTTGATTCGGGCAAGAAGATTCTTTAAAACGGACCCTGTTACCCTTTACTTCAATTACAACCTTTCCAACAGCACCCTCTTCAACAATAACTTGGTCTTCCGATAAACGAAAAAAACGATTTTCATTCGAGTGAGCATTAATTACGTTTATATATAAATTTTCTTCGGTGGTAGAAGTTTGAAATAATCCTGGATTTAAATGTAGATAGAATAGAAAGCCAAAAAATAAAATTGCAAAAAACAAAACAAATAGTCCGGGATTTATTCCTTTTTTTGCATCTTTTTTGTTTATTTTCTTTTTTGAATAATTTTTGTGGCCCATACTCTTATCCTCTGTTTCTGTAAATTTGCTTTTGCATTTTGTTGTTGCTCCCAATTATTATACATAGCAAAGCATGCACTACCACTTCCACTCATTCCTGCATATAGTGGTTGGGTTTGCTGTATCAAATGAAGTGTATCAAGAACTTTCGGTTCTAACAACGTAGATACCCTCGTTAGAACATTTTCAGGAGGGAATGGTTCAGTTGACTCAAGTGAAGGCATTGGCTTCATTTGAAACTCGTCATACTTTTGATAAACACGTTTGGTTGACAATCGCCGTTTTGGAAAACAAACAATACAGAACAATTTGTTTAATTGTTCATTGAAAGGAAGAGGAGTAACAACCTCTCCAATACCCTGCACACGGCAAAGTCCTCCCTGTAAAAAATAGGGAATATCAGCTCCGATCGCTGCTGATTCCTTTAAGAAAACGTCATGAGGTATTGCATGAAATACTTCCTGTAAAAACAATAACACTTGAGCTGCATCTGAAGAACCACCACCTAGACCGGCTCCAATCGGTATTTTCTTGGTTAAATATATATGCAAAGAAATGGGTATTTTGGTTTGTTCCGAATACCATTTCCAAGCTTTATAAAGTGTATTTTTTTCAGTTTTAGTAAAAAAGTTCTTAGAACTTTTAATGACACAGTTTGGTGTTTTTTCATTTTGAATGGTAAAAAAGAGAGTGTCAGAAAGAGATACTTCTACATTAATCATGTCCAATGCATGATATCCATTTTCTACGGTTCCTGTAATTCTAAGTTTCACATTCAGCTTTGCATATGCTTTTCTTTTTGCTTGTATCATGTATGACACACTTCGTTGTACACATCGAATAATCGATGGAATTGTTCCATTGATAACTCTTCCGGTCGTTTCTGTAAAGAGATATTGGATTGTGTCACAAGACACTCCGAAACACTAATCCCGTATGCATTACGTATTGCCTTTAAAAGTGTTTTTTTTCTATAAGAAAATAGTTTTTGGACAAACTCTGTAAATCTAAAAGTTTTCTGTTTGTCTATATTTTTTTTTGGTACAAAAGATAGAACCTGAGAATCAATTTTGGGTGGAGGGAAAAAAGAACCTTTTTTTACATCACATACAACTGAAATATCGAAAAAAGATTGCATAAAAATAGTACCGGAAGAAAAGTGTCTGGTTCCTTCTTTGGCTGTATACCGTTCAGCAGTTCCTTTGGCGAACATACAAACAATCTTGTTAGGTTGCAAATAGGATGCAATTCTTTTCATAATTGGGGTTGAAATGTTGTAAGGTAAATTACCTACTATTTTCGTAGTATTGATCCACGGTTCTAATGGTACCTTCAGAAAATCATGATGAACCAAATGAAAATGAGGGTAATCGATGCAAATCTTCTGCAACTCCTGGACACACCGTGGATCAATTTCTATTGCGGTGTAGTTTGTAGATATGGGTACCAGAAGTTCGGTTAGTGCTCCTAACCCAGGACCAATTTCAAGCACTTGATCGGTGGTATTAATTTGCAAAGCGTCACGTATTTTGTTTAGTACGTGGCTGTCATGTAGAAAATTCTGTCCCCATTTTTTTTTTGGATTAATCATTGGCAGGCAAATCGATCCATTCATATTGATTCGTTAAAATGTGATTCGCAGAAGGAAATGGCACTATTCTGCGAAGTTGTGGATTATGCTTATATATTGCTCTTTCAGTTCGATAATAGGTGTAAAAATAGTAGTTGGTGTAGTTGTGTTTTACAATGACTGTTTTTCCTGCCATTAATACCAGTAGCACAGAGGATAGAAGAAGAATCCATTTTAGTAGAATACCATTTTCAATTTTCATAGATAGAAAATACCATAGGAAAGAAGATTTGAAAAGCTATAGGAAATGTCTAGGCATACATAACAAGAAACATCACAAACACAAGCAATGAAACAATAGCTGCGATACCAATTATAATTTTCCCCCATTTTGTAACCACAAAGCTGTAAACATAAGCATTTTTCTGATCTTCTTTGTCAGTTTTTGTAACAAGCACAAGAAGTTCTTTTTTAATAAATACCCACATCTTGTCAATATTTCTTTCAATCACATCTGTTTTTTTTTCAATCCAATCCGAAATAGTTCTTTTTCCAGGAATTAATTTATTACCAGCTCGATCAATCACACAATCCAATCCATTGCATTCGTTTGTGATACACTTGCATCGATCAGGTGCAAACCCGGGCCAGTATTTGTCAATTCTCTGGCAGGAAACAAACCAGGGGCTAACAAAAAATGTAATGATCCTGTTATTAAGGGTAAAAATCAAAGTCTCCAACTTCATTAAATACTTGCTTAGAAAATGATTCCACTGCCCATACACCACAAACCACCAGCAAAGAGGTGTCCATTCGTATGGAATTACAATGTGAAACCATCCCTTTTTTATTCCAACCGCAATCAACACAACTCCTGCAACAAGAATCCACAAAAAAGAAATAGCTGAATGACTAAAAGCATGATGACCTATCTGAAAACTCTCTAACAGATGCACTGAAGTGGCTTCTTTTGGGAGAAATGTTTCGTACAGTAATGGGAAACAACCAAAGACAAGAATGAGGATTGCTAGTATTCCTAATGGAATAATCTCACGCCAGTCAAAACGTAATTGATATTTCTTTTGCATAGATCTGAAAGAGGTTAGATAGAACATTTTAAAATTCGATGCAAAAGTACCTACTGCTGTCAAGAGAAAAATAGCTTCCATAAAAATGAAAGCAATGGAACAGTGCTCAACAAGAGTTTCATGCAATGCGTTTTTAGAAACAAAACCATTTGTAAACGGGACACCTGAAATCCCCATTACTGCCACCAGAAATAGAATTGCCACCAACCACTTCTTTTTCAATAAACCTCGAATAGAATACATATCCAAAGTACTAAAATAAACAACCATTACACCCGCAGCAATAAAGAGGGCAGACTTAAACCAGGCATGATTCACTGCATGCAATATAGAACCCATTAATGCATCTTGTTGCTGGAAAGCGATAAATAGTGCTAATCCCATTAGAATATATCCCATCTGAGAAACACTATGATACGCCAACATTCGCTTCATGTTTGATTGAGTTAGTGCTTGTAAAACACCATAAAACATAGTAATAGCAGCAATGACTAGCAAAATAATACCATATATACTAGGTAATTGCACCAGTAAAACCGTTTGTAAAAGTCCAAAAAAACCGATTTTTATAATGCATCCAGATAGAATAGCAGAAGCGGGAGATGGGGCTACAGGATGAGCTTCCGGTAACCATATATGAAATGGATATCCACCTGCTTTAATCAAAAAACCCACACCCATTAGAGTTGCTCCTAAAATGGGGTTATACGCTAGTTGAGCAAACATTACTCCGGCCAGCACCAGAACTCCACTTAAAAGAGAAAAGAAGAAGTACAATTTTGCAGCTCTATACGAAGATTTTATACGCTCCTGCAAAATTAATGGAAAACTCACCAAAGATACAATTTCATATACCACAAATAAAGTAAACAGGTTGGAAGAAAAGAATAAGAGTACATTCCCAGCAAAAGTAAGACAAAAGAAAATGTAAAACTCTCTTTTTCTAGCATGTACATATTTAAAGGCAAACAGCAAAGAAGCAACATAAGGAGGAATCGTAAGGAGCAGAAATATAAAAGTATAAGAAGTAAAAGAAAACGATATTGGTAGCATTAGAAAAGGTGTGGGCAAGATCCAATAGGAATAAGTGTGGAAATTATATCACGACAAAATGCTAAAATAGGATCTGGGACGATACCAAACGCAAGAATGATTAGAGAAAGAGCAATCATAGTTATAGAAACGGTAATAGGAGTTTTATATCGTTTTATGTCAGTCGCACCCTCTTCCACTTCTTGTGGTTCTTGAAACCATCCCTGAATAATAATAGGAAGATAATACAAGGCATTTAGAATACTACTGAAAAGAAGAATCCCTATGGCAATTCCACCAATCCATGGCTGAATATATCCAAGCTGTATAGCCTCAATAGCTCCTACACCTAATGCCCACTTGGTAATAAAATTGGCAAAAAGAGGGAATCCTATCATTGATAAAGCTCCAATTGTGAATCCTGCAAAGACGATAGGCGATTTACGACCAAATCCTGCATACTTTGTTACATCGGATGTATCAGACTGTTGAATCATAGTTCCTGCAGACATAAATAGTAAAGATTTAACCATTGAATGAGCAAGAGCGTGAAGAATAGCACCCAACAATCCTATGGGAGATAGTAACATTGCTCCCATAGTTATATAGCCCATTTGACTAACACTCGAGTAGGCAAGCATGCGTTTTATGTGTTTTTGTCCAATTGCAATAGCCGAACCCCAAAACATAGTAAACACAGCAATAAACAAAAGAATGATTACAGAAGTGTTCCCAATTAGGTTACAGACACCAAAGGTTTCCAGAACCATTCGAAGGATTCCTATTACTCCTGCTTTAATGACCATTCCCGACAACAATGCTGAAGCAGGTGATGGAGCTACTGGATGAGCTTCTGGTAACCATATATGAACTGGGAACAAACCAGCTTTGATTGCAAAAGCAATGATAAACCCCCAGAAAATAACAGGAAAAAAGACAGAAGAAGTAAGAGTTGCATACCCACCTGGCACAAAAGAAGTAGTACCAATCACTGAGTATTGCACCATAATAGCCATTAAAAAGAAAAGCCCACCGATGATCTGAAAAAACACATATCGAAGACCCGCAGCATACGTTTCAGGTTTCTGATAATGGATTATCAAGACATATGATACAACAAGCAACAATTCAAAGAAAATAAAAAAAGTAACCCAATTGTCTGCATTAAAAATAAGCATAATGCAATACAGATTGAGCATTGAAAAAGTTTGGTACCGTTGTATGTTCTTGCTTTTTTCTTGGGGAAAATAGTGAATGGAATAAAGAGAAGAAAATAACCAAACCAACAGCAGAAAAAAGGAAGTAATCCAGGCAAATTTGTCAAGGTTAAAGGATAGATGAAAGGGACCATGATTTGCCAGGGTAATAATTGGACTTGTAGTTGTTGCTTGTGGATAAAGAAATAGAAGAATAATAAAAAGTATGGCAACAAAAACAAATGTTACTGATCCATATAATGAAGGTTTGTGCTTTTTAATTGCAAGCAATACAGCAACAAATAGAATTGGACATGTTAGCCAAATAGTATATAGTTCCATAAAACACCCCTTACACCTTGATAGCAATTCTATTATAGTGAGACATTCTTACAAAAAAAGAAAAAAAAGAAAATTTTCATTATACTATTTGTAATTTACTGACAATTGGAGGGTATTATGGTTTCTAAAGGTTATGTTTTATTAGAAGCACAGGCAGGTAAAACTGAAGAAGCATTAAACAAAATCAGACAAATTAAAGGCGTAAAAGAAGTTGACTTGGTAACAGGTCCATATGATTTAATCATCAATATAGAAGCCGATGACCTGAAGCAACTCGGACAAATTGTCAGCGATGAAATTCAGGTCATCGGCGGAGTGACAAAAACAATTACTTGTGTTGTTATCGGCTAATGAAACGCTTTCACACCTTCATCAAAGGCTCGTAAATTTAGCTCAACAAAACGAGGTTTTACGAGTTCTTTGATGGATTTTTTCAGTTCTTCTTCAGAAAATGGACAGGAAGGAATCTGAGAGAAGGAACCTAGAATTACCATGTTCAAGGAAATGATTCCACCAGCTTCAACAGCAGCTTTTGATGCATCTGTTGCAACAATATTATCACTAATTCTATGCAATTCTTCTGTAATCCTATCAAACTCAGGATAGGTTGCTAGCCCAGTGTTAACAGAAGTTGGAATCAACGGATGACTATTTAAAACAATGTAGGCATCTTTTTTCAAATAATTCATATATCGTAAGCTTTCGACCGGTTCAAATGCCAACATGCAATCGCCATGTCCTTCGGGAGTTAAAGCACCAAAGACTTCAGTTCCCATTCGAACATGTGAGATTACTGTCCCACCTCTTTGAGACATGCCGTGCGTTTCTCCAACACGAACATTGATTGAGTTTCGAATAGCAGTTTGAGCAATAATTTTGGAGGCTAGAACAGTTCCTTGTCCACCAACACCACACATTACAATGTTAAATTCTTTCATTTATTGCTCCTTTCCTTCGTGTATTGCACCAACTGGACATACTTCTGTGCAAGCATTACAGCCATTGCATAAATTCAAATCAACAATAGGATGCTTCAAATTTTCTTCCCATATTAAAGCAGGACAAGAAAACTTTGAAGTACAAATTTTACAACCGATACAAACATCTGGATCAATTGTAACAGGAAGTTTCTTTTCATACCCTTTCAGCATACAGCAAGGAGCACGTGAAACGATAAAAGTAGGTCCTTCATCATAGGCTGCTGCTTCTTTGAAAACTTCAATTGATTCTTTAATTTTAAGAGGGTCAATAACTCGAATAAACTTAACACCCAAAGCTTTTGCTACTTTCTCAGGATAGATTGGAGCATCGTGTTCTCCAAACACTGAGTTCAAACCACAGCTTGGATTTGGTTGTTGTCCGGTCATAGCAGTAATAGAATTATCCACCAAAACGATATTTACATTGGACTTGTTCCAAACTGCATTCACTAAAGCGGGAATACCAGTATGGAAAAAAGTAGAATCACCAATAGTTGCAAAAATGCTCTCTTTGTTAAAATGTGCCAATGCAGCTCCAACTCCAATTGAACCGCCCATACATACACAAGTATCAACAGCATTTAATGGTGGTTGAATACCCAAGGTGTAACACCCAATATCACTGGGATATATTCCCTTAGGATCCGCTTTTTTAATGGCATAAAATGTAGATCTATGAGGACATCCAGGGCATAAAACCGGGAATCGGGGTGGCATAAGAGAAGTATCTGGTAAAGAAACACCTTCGCATGCAACAGTAGGTTCTTTCTTGATTGCTTTCATGATTGCATCATGAACGATACCGGTATTAAACTCATATGTCTTTGGTAAGATGTCTTTGCCATGAATTTTGATTTGGACTCCATTGTCGAAAGCAAGTCGTTTCAGAGTCTCTTCAGTAATAGGATCCAACTCTTCAACAACTAATATAGTGTCGCAATGCTGAAGCATCTTTAACATCGTTTTTTCAGGTAAGGGATATGTGATTCCAAGATGTAAGAAACTTACATCTTCTAAGTTTTCATAGTACAGGGCTTCTTTGACATAGTTTCCTGTCAGACCGTTTGCAATAATCCCAAATTTCCCTTTTAAAGATAGGCGAGTCCACGGAGAATCACAAATATAATCTTTTAATTCATCAAATCGCTGAATTAAATCAGGATGTAATTGGTAGGCATGAGAGGGAAGAACAGCTTTATGAAGCTTATCTTTCACAAAGTTTACTTCGTTACGTGTTTCAGGAATTGAGTTATACTCAACGTTACCGGAACAATGAGCACTACGAGTTGTTTGTCGTAACAATACTGGTAATCTGAATTTTTCAGAAAGCTCAAATCCATATTTTACCATATCTTTTGTTTCTTGTGGAGAAGAAGGCTCTAAACAAGGAAACATACCAAAACGACAATAGTTTCGACTATCTTGTTCGTTTTGTGATGAAAAACAGGATGGATCATCTCCAACGGCTAAAATTAATCCAGCAACAGATCCACCGTATGTCATTGACATTAAAGCATCTGCTGCAACATTGATTCCAACATGTTTCATTGCAACAATTGATCTGTGATTAGACCAACTACCTGCAAGAGCTGTTTCAAATGCTACTTTCTCATTAGTGGAATACTCCCAATAATATGAATTTGCAGCAACAGCAAATTTGGCAAACGTATCTCCAATTTCGGAAGCTGGAGTACCAGGATACGTACATGCAACTCCAACTCCTGCTTCTAAAGCACCTCGAACTACTGCCTGGTTACCCATTAACAGTTCTACTATTCCGGGTTTGTTATCTAATAGCATAGTTCCTCCTTGTTACAGAATACACTAACATTATATATAGAAACACAACAAAAAAAACGTAATTTCTTACCGTGCATTCGGATGCAACTCTCTAACTTTACAGTTTATCAAACAATGAATAATTTGCAGATGAGCAATTTCGACTCGAACTGTGTCACAAGCAACTGCTCTTCTAGTATCGTACACCCCAACGGGTACATGATACTCCCGAATGGTATATTCCCAGCAGTATTGATCCCAGGGATCATAGTGGTAGTACTCAGAATTTCCATCTGCTCCAGACCAACCATAGTAAAGCAAATGATATTCCCATCCATATTCATGATACCACGCATCAAACTCTGCTTTTAACTCTTCCAGATCCATCATTCGCAACGGCTTATTACAGGTTCGACCACAATGATAGTATGCATAATCGATTGCAGCAAACCAATCCGAATTCAGCTCTTCAGATGTAATCATCTTTCTGGGATCGCAACACTTTTGACACCCCGTATTTTGAAGTTCAAAGGCAGTTGTTTTTGGAATTGAAATCGATTGACTTGGAAAAGAGTATGGCAAAAAAAGCAGACAAAAGAACGTACTTATTACTATTATTGTATTCCATCGTCTCTTCTGTTTCATTAGTTTACCATTCCAAGTAATATTATATCAACTTAGAAAAGGAAATAGGCAAAATTGGTTACGAAAAAGAAATTTTTTTACTATCATAGCAACCAGAACAATGCAAACTATAATATAAGAAAAACGCAGAAGGTGATTCAGATGGAACATTTATCGCTTGGATATTATTTTGAAGACTTAGATTCATGTCCCTGCACTATTTCAGATAATTGTAAACCCTGGGAACTGTTAAGTTCTAAGAATTCCGTTTTTTCTTTCCATACAAGTTTAATACAGGGTTTTCTTGAAAAATCTGTAGTCATTAAAGGCATAGTATACATAGGAGAAAACACAGTTATAGATGAAAACGTTTCCATTCAAGGCCCCTGCTGGATTGGAAGCAACTGTATCATTCGAAGCAGTAGCTTAATCCGACCCTACTCTGTTATTGGTGACTACGTTGTAATTGGACACAATAGTGAAGTGAAAAATTCTCTTATTTTCTCTGATGCAAAAATTGCTTCTCATGCTGTAGTTAGTGATAGTATTATTGGCAAAGGTGCCAGAATTGGGTCTGGAACAATAACCGATAACAGACGATTTGACCAGAAAGAAGTTGAAGTAGATATCAATGGTTCAATCTATCCAACAGGTTTTGACAAATTCGGTATCGTGTGCGGAGATTATGTCCGTATTGGCTCTAATGTATCCTCTTTACCTGGCACCGTTATCGGAAAATATACATGGATCTATTCCAATTCTCTTGTATATGGTTTCTTTCCTAAAGAAAAATTTGTAAAACTACAACAAACTATGGAAACCTTCGACAAGGAACCTTATGTCTTACGTCGAGGGGACAAATCCGGAAAACGTTAGAAAGGATTTTTATGAAACGTAACATAACAATACTGTTACTTGCCCTTATCTTTGTTGGATCGTCTATCGTATCAGCATTTGGAGAAGAATGGTATGCTTTTCAAAAAGACGAATCAAGATCGGGTATGGTAAAGGAAACCTTGTACTTCCCAATGAAAAACCAAATGCAGTTATCTGTTGGAGAAACTATTTCAGGTGGATTACTCGTACACAACAACTGTGTATATTACTCAACCCTTGAAGGAACTGTGGGATGCACTTCCATTTTCTCTGGGGAAACACAATGGAAACAATCTCTTAGTGGTCCCATTAAAAGCAGCATGATGATTAGCAATCGAGATTTGTTTGCCATTACCGAAAAAGGGCATGTCTATTGCATGGATGCACAAACAGGGACAATCCTATGGAATCGCAACTTAGACACTGAAGTAGAAGCTCCATTGTTGAAATTCTATCGTTATCTTATTGTTCCTTGCATGAATGGACAAGTTTACTCTCTTAATGGATTGGATGGGAAAACAATTTGGAACATTGATCTTCATGAACCCATACGAAATGGCGTCTGCCTAAAATTTAATTCATTATATATTGTTACAGAACGTGGTCAGATAGGTTGCTATGATAGCCAAAATGGAAAGAAGTATTGGAGTTTCTACGCACCATCTGCCTCTCATAGTGCTCCAATAGCTGGCACAGAATGCATATATTATGGAGACGATCAGGGTCATTTCTATGCTTACGACTATATCACTGGCAGAAAATACTGGACAAAAGAGTTTAATTCTCCCTTTTCAAGCCCTATGAGTTTCTGCTACTTTGATAAGCGTATTGTCTGTACAGGTATCACAGATCGTTATAGTGGAATCAGTGTTGGAACCGGAGCTGAATTGTGGTCTTATAAAAGTAGCTCTTGTACCATTGCTCCAGTTGCAGCAAATAGAGTTGTATTTATCCCTGGATCGAATAACACCATTGTAGCTATTGATTCTTTTGATGGTACAGAAATCTATAAAGAACAGTTAGATAGTCCTATTAGTGCTGGCATGGCAATATCAAATGGTCGTTTGTTTATTGGAACTGAAGATGGTACCATACATATTTTTGGTTCTGCTGATTACGACTTCTATATAGAACTTGATGAAGAAATCAAAACGATATCTCCTGGTGAAAGTTGCAGTTTTAAAATTAAAGTAGTTAGTAAAGAAGGGTTCCATGATCCCGTATCTTTTTCAGCCGGTGGTTTTCCCTGTTCCTGTAAAGGAGTAGGAAGATATTTCGATCATTCACAGGTCAAACCCCCTGGAGAAATAAACTTAATTGTTGATACAACTACAGAAGCAAAACCAGCTAAATATCGAATTACAATTAAAGCATTTTCTGGCAAACGTGATATTGAACGTGAAGCTTATGGTATCCTCATCATTCAGGAAAAGGGGAAAGAAACGATTCTTTCTATGGAAACTCCTGAAACTGTAAAAGATGGACAGGAATTTAAGGTTCCCATTCATATTCAGAATGCAGATCAGCTTCGATCCATTGGATACACTATTCAGTATCCCTCTGAACATCTTCTTTTAAAAGAAGTTCAAAAAGGAGATTTCTTTCTTGGACCAGAAGATAACATATTCTTTAATTCTACTAACAATCCATCCAATGGGAAGGTATCCATAAATTACTCTCGAAAAGAATTAGGAGAAAGTGGAAGCGGATATCTTGCCTATTTAGTATTTCAAGCCATCAAACCTACAAAAGAAAAAGAATCGATATCGCTGACGTTCACGAATGTTTCCTTACGAGATACTCTTCTATTTTCGAAAGCAGCCGTTTTTGAACCAGCTTCTCTTCAAATTGAGAAAGGGAAACAGGTAAAAATCTTGCTGCAGATTGGATCAAAAACTGTCAAGATTAACAATCGAACAGAGCAACTTTCGGCTGCACCTTACATTAAAGACGGACGTACCCTTGTCCCCTTACGAGTTTTAGCTGAGAACATGAATACAACTGTCGAATGGATAGCTGATGAACAAAAAATAGTTCTTTCCCAGTACGATAAAACAATTGTTTTATGGATTCAAAAACCAATTTGTGAAGTAAATGGCGTTCCCACAGACCTACCAAACAAGGTAGCTCCCGAAATCAAAAACGGAAGAACCTTTATTCCCCTTCGGTTTGTAGCTGAGCAGCTAAATGGTTCCATTCAATGGGATGGTACCACACAAACAATAACAATATTATATCCAAATTACGATTAACCATTTAGGAGGAAGTATGTCGAAATTAATGGAATGTGTTCCCAATATCTCAGAAGGACGAGATTCCAAAATTGTGGAAGCCTGTGTTAATGAAGTACGCAATATTCAGGGAGTAAAACTCATTGATTATTCTTCAGATCCCGATCATAACCGTTCTGTCATTACATTTGTAGGAACGGCCGAACCAGTTAAGGAAGCTGCTTTTGCTCTCACAAAAAAAGCTATGGAATTAATCGATTTAAACCATCACAGTGGTACCCACAAAAGAATGGGTGCTGTTGATGTAATCCCTTTTATTCCTCTTGGAAATTCAACTATGGAGGATTGCATTAAAGCCAGTGAAGAAGTAGCGGAAAGAATTGGAACTGAACTCTCCATCCCTGTCTATTTATATGCTAATTCTGCAAAAAGAAAACACTGCAAAAAACTACCTACAATTCGCAAGGGTGAATTCGAAGGTTTCAAAGATAAAATTGCATTGGAAAAATGGTGTCCCGATTTTGGGCCTTCTACCCGGCACGATACATTTGGCTGTGTAGCAGTAGGAGCTCGTGAGTTTTTAATTGCATACAATATTTATTTAAACACTACTGATAAAAAAGTTGCTTCAACTATTGCAAAATCACTTCGAGAAAGTGGTGGTGGACACAAGCACTTGCAAGCAATGGGAATGTACATCGATGAAAAAGCCTTGGTTCAAGTATCAATGAATATTCTGGATTTCAACAAATTACCTCTTTATCGAGTAGTTGAGTTAATACGGATAGAAGCCCGAAAATGGGGATGTGACATTAAAGAAACTGAACTGATTGGTCTTATTCCATTGCAAGCAATTCTTGACACCTTCTCCTACTACACACAGCTTCCTTCACTCACCCCAGAACAAGTTATCGAGATGAAGATTCACGAAGAATAAACAATTCATTTTTCTAATATGGGAGCTTGTATGATTTCCTACGATGTGATTATTATTCGATATGGTGAAATTTACTTAAAAAGTAAACCTGTACGTCAATCTCTTGAAAAGATGCTTGAATCTCGCATTCGTTGGAAACTTGATTCAACCCAATACAAAAATCATTACAAACTTGTGAAGGAGCAGCATACATTTTACTTGTTCGGCTCCTTCACAAAAGACTTCATTCAGTATATTGCCAACACTTTTGGAATTGTTAGTGTAAGTCCTGCATTGCAGTGTCAACCCACAATTCCTTCTATCAATTCTGCATGTCGTCTTTTTCGAGAACAACTCGGTAACTTTACTCCTCTTAATTATCGAGTACAAGCTACTAAAGATAAACGCCTCTCTACTTCCCACTATACAATGGAGTACGAAGCATCCAGTCATTTTAAAGATTGGAAGGTGCAACTAAAGAATCCAGCATTTACTGTTTACATTGATGCCAGAGAGCACCAGTGTTTTGTATTTGCTGATAAGATTCCAGGACCAGGAGGTTTACCTTATGGTTCTCAGGGAAAAGTAGTGGCACTTCTTTCCAGTGGGATAGACTCCCCCGTTTCTGCATGGTGTATGGGGAAAAGAGGATGTAAGTTGGTGCTTCTTCATCTTGGGAATGACTCTCTGATCCGCTACAAAGAGATACTTGAAAGTTGGGCAGGAGCTCCAATTCCTCTGGTTTCTATCCCCTTTCAACCAATTCTTGAAGCTATTCGAGACAAAGGAGCAGGAAGATATCAGTGCATTTTCTGCAAAAAAGCAATGTACATTGTTGCAGAAGCCTTAGCAAAACGAACCTATTCGTATGGAATTGTCTCTGGAGAAAACTTAGGACAGGTTGCCTCACAAACTCTATCGAATCTGGCCGAGTTAACCTCAGTTTTAACCATACCAATCTTTAGACCTCTGTTAACGTACGACAAGCGACAGATTATTGATTTAGCCAGAATGATTGGAACAATGGATATTTACAAACATCCTGATTGTAAATATGTACCCTCTCAACCGGTCACTTCCATATCTGAAAAGAAAAAGATTCAAATGAATCAGTTGCTGGATATAAAAGAAATTGTTCAAGAGTACATTCCAAAGGTTTTATATGACTAAAACCCAATGGATTGGTTTCATGCTTGCACTTCTGTTAAGTATTGCAGGTATTTTTTATCTTTGGAATCAAGCTGGTAGCTTTAACATACTATCATTTCATTGGGGTTGGGTTCTCATAACCTTTCTATCCTTCCTACTTCTTTGGTTCTGTGATTCCAGTGCATTACGTTCCATTTTACAATCGCAAGGTATTAAAGTACCGATTTTACTCTTATTCAAACTTACACTCAGTGGATTCTTCTTTGGTGCAATTACTCCCTTCCAGATTGGTAATATTCCCGCCCTAACAGTTCTACTTGAAAAAAACAATGTTCCTCTCGAAACCGGTATCCCTTCTGTTCTGCTTAAAAGTACAATTAATGGAATTCTTCGATCCATTATCTCTCTAATGCTAGCGTTCTACTTAAAAGATACCCTGCAAGGAAGCATGGGAAAGATTCTTTTTACAATTCTTTTGTTATATGGATGGGGAGTACTATCGGGTTATTTTTTAGTTATTAGCAAAAGTCGTTTTGCAATAAAAATTAGAGATTGGTTATCATCGTTTTTAAATTGGTTTGGAGATAAAATCCCTTCCTGGAAGACTGCTACTGATAGAATTAGTAATTCTTTTCAGAATAGCCCAGAAACATTGGCCCCCCTTTTTAAGAATAAATCTTGGATTATTCCAACATTCTTTTTTATTCTCTTATTCTGGATAACCCTTTTTTCTATGCCTTACTTCATTGTTCGATCTCTTCACCTGCAAGCTCCTTTCCTGGATATGTTTATGCTTCAAGCATCCTACTATATGCTTCAATCATTCTTGCCTAGTCCAGGGGGAAGTGGATTGGCAGAAGTAAGTATCGGCTACATATACACATCATTTATTGGCGGTTCCTCTCCAACATTCATTTTCTTACTACGATTCTTTACGTACTATTTACCCATGATTTTTGGAGCTATATTTCTTTTCACAAAACACACATCCACAAAAAAATAATGAACTTTTCTCCTACAACACTCTATTGTATACAGTAGAAATTTTGTTAACAGGGGGTCCATTATGAAGAAGTGGATAAGCCTACTCGTAAGTTTTTTTATTCTAACCCTAACGTTTGTTTTTAATATGCAACCAAAAACAGTTTCAGCAGCAGGTTCATTAGTATTAACCTATTCCCCGCAACCACTAACTGCTGGATGTGTTCCAGAGTTAATTGACCCCAATGAACCCTTCACAATTTATATTACAGACCAGGAAGGTTTCCCTGTCGATTTGACAATGGGGGGACAAATAGAAGACGAAGATGTTTGGAATTTATTATTTAAAGATCACCATCCTGAAGAAATTGGACAGTATTACTGGGTGAGAACAGATTTACACAACGATGATGGAAGCCTAGAAGACAACGAAGATTTATTTGGTTTTCGACCCATTAAAATAGACTTTACCAGAGCAGATGAAGGTGTGTATATATTTAAAGGTTTTTGTGCCAACGATACTGGCAGCTTTGTAGTTACCGCTTATACTCCCGACAGAAAATCAGCTGGATCCGTTCGGGTGGAAGTTGTTTCCCCCGATGTAAACTACGAGATTGTAAATACAGAAGATCCTGATGGAAACATATTCACAGTTCCGGGTAATCCAGATTTTGTCATGACCGCTGGGGACAATCGTATTTACCAAATCACTGCTTATGCAAGAAATGCACAGGGAAAAATGATTCGTGGAATTGATCGAGATATAAATATATGTAGCGGATCAACTGAAGTTGCTCGTTTCACCCCTTTCACTACTGAATGTGCCAATTTTGAATACAATCCAACTCAGCAAGTGCGAGGTACTTATGCAATTAATCACACAGAAACATCTTACATTACAAATACTGGGAATCGATACTATTTACATTTAGGTGTTGATTACAATTGCAATGGAAAAATCGATAGTCGTAACCGTGAATCAGAACCAATGTCTTATTTTCACGTACGAGATGTTGATTCCTTTGGGAATATCGTTAAAACACCCTACCTTACATATTACATAACCAGCAATGTTCAATGGGAAGATGGTACTTTTGAAGAAGATCCTCAATTTGAATTTTCACCCCCTTATGATGGTTGGGGTTTAGGATCCATTTACAATTCAGCGAAACAAGAAGGATACTTAATTGCAGACTTGAACGAAGATCAAAAACTAGATTACCATGACTCTCTCCTTTTTGATAGCCAAGGCAGATGTACTTTTTATATCTTCTCAGAAGATATTACCGATGTGGGAGGATTTGTTGCTTGTAACCCCTATGGTAACAGAGATGTTGCTGGGGGACCACCCATCAGTTCTTCTTCTCCAACTACTCTTCGCACAAGATACCAAAGAGACTTTGTATTCTCATTGGATTTTGATTGTATCCCTACTCGCATTATTGGAGCAGGAAAGCCAGGCGTTCGAGTGTTTGATGCAAAAACAGAAAAAGAATTGGGAAAAGAATTTTTCAATCGGAATAACTACGATTTAGTTTTTGGAAAAGAAAATCATTTACTTTTCGAGATTACCCCCGGAGATACCCGAGACTTATCTCCATCCATGGAAGGGATTATTGGCCTCAGTGGTAACCAAAGTGAGACTGCAATATATGGTCGACTAAACTGGGTAAATGGAAAAGCTGTAACAACAATGTTCTTTACTCCCACCGGGTTGGGTGATGGTGTCGTTTGGGTAGATGCAATCTTCAAGAATACAAGTACAGATGGCCCGTATCAGATTAAGCTAGAGAAAATTTTGTACCTGGATTCTGTTACCGGGCAAGGGATCCAGTGTGTTCCTGATAAAGTTCACGAAAAAACGGATACGGATTTAGTGATAACTGTAAAAGAGGTGGGAACAAAGAAACGTGTTGACAATGCCACTGTAACAGTTGAAGGATGTGGAGTTAGTGAAAAGGGAAAAACAAACCAAGATGGTATTTTCAGATGTATTGTTCATCCCACAACAACAGGTGAACTAACAATATCTGCAAAGAAGAGTGATATGATTAGTGGTTCCATAACCATCCCTGTTTTTCCTGAAGAAGTATCTTTATTTCTCGACATTGACCCTCCCGTTAATCCCACTAAGAATTCCACTGCAACACTAACTGGCTACACTGTTCCCGAAACAGTAGTTCAGTGCAAAAATATTGAAACGATTGCTGACTCCAAAGGTCACTTTTCACTCCCCAACATTCCACTGGAAGAAGGTTTGAATACACTGTTTGTTACAGCACAATACGAAGATCAACAAGTGCGAAAACTAGTTGAGATTACAAAAGATACTACTCCACCCAATTTATTTGTTGATCTTCCCAAAGATAAACTAATCGATAGAGAAACATGGCAATTCACTGGACGTGCAGAACCTGGTTCGATTGTCAAAGCGAATGCGATTGAAGCAGTATTGGTTAATGATTTATGGAAAGTAGAAGTACCCTTAGTAACAGGTTCAAATACCATTGTTTTTAGTGCAAGTGATTCCCTTGGCAATCGAACAGAAGAGACCATTACTGTCTACAATTGGCATGAAACAATAATTCGACTTAGTATTGGAAATGAAACAGCTTATGTAAACGAAGATGTAGTTATTCTGGATGCTCCTCCAGTAATTGTAGAAGGAAGAACGATGGTACCTGTTCGCTTTATAGC
>CAYRBR010000005.1:0-20208 GCA_964422555.1 uncultured Caldisericota bacterium
CGTTCAGAACCGTAGCATGTGCCCTTTTTGTCCATAAATAACACATCATCTTGCCGTATTGTAACGCCTTCTGGTTTTTCTAATTGGTGATCGTGGCAAGTAAGTGTAGATTTCCCTGTTCCACTTAAACCAAAAAAGATAGCTCCTTTTTCGGTTACGTTTCCTTTTTCATCTTTCACTTTCAAAACTTTACTACCGGCATGGAGTCCAAGGCATTCCAATTTTTGCTTAACATACCACATGCCCAAACGCAGAAATGATTTTTTTACTTCTCCGGTATAGTCAGATCCGAAGATATATGTTATGTAGTTTTTTGCATCTACAATGATTTTTCTTTCGGGCCAGTCTGGAATTGCTACAGTAATTAAATCATCTTGGTTTTCAGGATTGTCAAATAGTAATTGTCCCCACATAAAAGCCAATCGGGCAAATTCTTGTGGTACAAGAAGACGACAACCAATACGACAGAAAGGGTGGTCTCCCATTCTCCGGTACAGTTCAATCATGGGTCTTTTTTGAAGACTTTCTAATCCTTTTTGAATAAGCTCTGCCTGTTCCTTTGTTGGCTCATCAAAAATAATTTCAGTGAATTTTGCACTCCTGCTCATTATTTTGGAATAATAGGCAGGACTAGAAAACTCGGTTGTTGTTTCTTCCTTCTTAGCCATTTCTCGTAATTCTGAAAAATCAGGATTCTTCACTACGTTGTCTGGATAAAACCCATTAAATATCTTTCTCATTGCCTCTCCTTTACGAAAAGTTCTTAAATTGACTTATAGTTAGACACTCTTTGGAAAGAAAGCCTTTGTATAACTCTTTCATTATTCTATCGATTTCTGAATAATTGAAAAGACAATTTGCTATTTGTTTTTCCTTTAAATCATTTAAAGACATATAGTACAATTTTTCAATTTGGTCTAAAAGAGAAATCGGGAAATAAGGATATACTTTTCTGTCTCTTGTACATTTATCGCAAAGAAAGCCGGATGCAATTGTTGAAAAAGAGAATATTTCCTGCGTGAAGGAATGCTGACATGTTCTACATTCCTCAAAATTAAGTGCAAATCCTGCTTCCTTTAAGAATTGCAATGAAAAATAGCTAGAAACGAACCGGCCTGCATTTTTATTTCGATCCAATATTCGCAATACCGACAATAACAAATAAAACAAAGATTGATGTTCTAGTTCTGTCGCCGTAAAACGATCGACAATGTACTCAATGCATTGCAATGCAAGCATATTTTTTAGTGTACAGCCAGAAGAAACAAATGAGTCAATAACAGATATTTCGGTTACAGTGTAATACTGATTTCTTTCATACAGCTGAATGTTACAGAGCAAAGGAGGTTCAAATGAAGAAGCCCACTTGTTTGTAGTATGACGTGACCGTTTACTTAATACCAGTAATCGCCCCTTATCAATGGTGAAACACGTTAATAACTTATCGTGCTCTTTGTAGGGAACTGCTTTCAATATAATGGCACTGGTTTTGTGAATGGCCATATTTGTGCTTACACAGGACGAAGAAGAATAAAGGGTGTTTGCTGATCTCCGTTCCCGGCTGGATTGTCTGTCATGGCATCCCGAATTGTAGGATCCAGTTCGTGATTACTGCTTCCCACAACCCATGCAATGTTTAAATCATTCGCATCGATTACGGCTGCATCGCATCCAGTAATCTTCTTAATCATTTCTGATGTGGTATCCGAATTAGTAGGACCTAGAATAATGGAATAGTCGAAAGGAGCAATAGCACCCGGCATATCGTCAATTAGGGCTGCCTGTTCTCCTGCCATTCGATAAAACATGCCCGATCCTCTCCACAATTTACTTATCACTCCTCCAAAAATGGCTGCAGATACAATTCGAAACCAACCCGATTCATCAATTGCTAGCTGCATAGAAAGTGGATTACAAAGGGGAGCATTTCCACCAAAATCAAAATCGTCGTTGTGAACAAAAGAAGATAATAATTTGGCAGTTCTTGAGGCAGTAGCCACGTCGATGGTTCGATATCGCTCTTCAACTACTGCAATTACACATGAGGCAACTGTAATAATATCCCCTTCTTGTCGAATAGAAGAAGTAAGAGTATCCAGAAGCTGAAAAATATTATCTCCTGGCTTTATAACATCTGTCTTGATAGGAATTCTTCGATAGCCATGTAGAATTTCAGGAATTGTAGTGACTGGAGTATCTTCTTGTTTTAACTCATTCAGTTTTCTTTGAATTCGACTACTCTTTGAATATTTTTTCCCCAGTTCCAAAATTTCTATTGCCTTTTTTGTTTCCCGTAAGTGGGTTAGTGTATCGGCATAGCGAAGAAAATCGCTATCGTGAAAATTGGAAGGTCGAAATGAAATAAATTTCTCAAACAAAGGAATCGCTTTTGCATACTCTTTCTTTTCCCATGTAAGTTTTGATAGTCTTTTTAGCACATATCGCAGAGGACTATAGGCAGAAGTGTCAAACAATTCTATTCCTTTTTCATAACAGGACAAATACCACTGATAAGCTGTTTCGGAATCGTGTAAATAATATAGATAGATATCGCCAATAAATAATTCATACCAAAGGTAAGTAGGATCTAACTGCAACCCTTCTTTATATTGCCTTATAGCTTGTTCAAATTTCTTTTCTATGCAAAACTGGTTCGCAGCTGTTCTTAATTCGATTCTCTTTTTTAATGGGATCATATTCTACTCCCACTCAATTGTTGCGGGTGGCTTGGAAGTAATATCATATACAACTCTGTTAATTCCATCTACTTCATTCGTAATACGGGTACTAATTGTTTCCATAACTGTAGCAGGTAGATGGTGCCAGTTTGCTGTCATACCATCTACAGACTCAACTAATCGAATTGCAACAACATGATGATACGTTCGTTCATCGCCCATTACTCCCACTGTTCGAATTGGTAACAAAACAGCTAATGCCTGCCATATCTTTTTATCTTTATCATACTTATTAATTTCATCACGCATGATTGAGTCGGCTTTTTGCAAAAGACAAATTCGTTCTGGAGTTACTTCTCCAATAATTCGTATTGCCAGCCCCGGACCGGGAAAAGGATGTCTATCTACAAAATGCTCTGAAAGACCAAGCTTTTTCCCTACTTCACGCACTTCGTCTTTAAAAAGATACTGTAGTGGTTCTACTAATTTCAATTTCATATCTTCAGGAAGCCCCCCTACATTGTGGTGGCTTTTTATTTTAGCTGCAATCCCCGATACACCTCCAGAACTTTCTATTACATCGGGGTATAAAGTTCCCTGTACAAGGTAATCGGCCTGGTATGCTTGAGCTTCCCTGTTAAATACTTCAATAAAAAGTTTTCCAATAATTTTCCTTTTCTTTTCGGGATCAGTTATCCCTTCAAGGTGTTTTAAAAAAAGTTCTGAAGCATTTACCCGTTGTATATTCAAACCCAGTTTCTGCAGCATTTCAGTTACTTCATCGCCTTCGTTTTCTCGCAATAGACCATGGTCCACAAAAATGCATTTCAGTCTGTCTCCAATTGCTCTGGACACAAGCAAGGCTGCAACAGATGAATCAACACCCCCGCTTATTCCACAGATCGCTTTTTTATCACCAATGACTTGTTTGATACGTTGAATTTCTTCCGTTGCAAAATCGAACAAATCCCAATCTTTTTTTACATTTACTATGGAAAGTAAGAAATTTTGCAAAAATTGCATTCCATACTCACAGTGATGTACTTCGGGATGAAATTGAAATCCATACCTTTGCTTATCCACATTTTGGAAGGCAGCAAATGGAGAATGCTCTGTAGTCGCAAAGGTTTCAAATCCGACAGGAGGTTCTTCTACACCGTCCTCGTGTGACATCCAGACTATGGATTTTGCAGGAATATTCTTTGAAAGCAAGGAGGTTTCACTTGTAATGTTGAGAACAGTTTTTCCGTATTCCCGGGCATTTTTCTTTTTTACTACTTTCCCGCCATACTGCACTGTCATAAGTTGATACCCATAACAGAAAGCCAGTATTGGAATCGGTAATTCCCATATTTCTTTGTCTAGAGTAGGAGAATTGTCTGCTAAAACAGATTTTGGCCCACCGGACAATATAATTGCCTGTGCTTCTTTTAATTTGTCGGGTGACACATAATAAGGATATATTTGAGAATACACACCAATTTCCCGAACTTTTCGCGCAATTAATTGCGTAAACTGAGATCCAAAATCAATGATTGCAATCATATCAAACCTCTTCCTGCTTTTTGTAAAAGTATATCAAAAACAGGAAGAGGTAAACTACCGATTTAGAGAAAACCTATTTTTCTTTTTCTGTGCAATCAGCAAATAGAAACACTGCTTCCACTTGTGCAGTAATAGAAGTTGTTCCCGGCATAATGGCAGGACCTGTACCTAATTGCTCAGGAGCTCCACCATCATATCCTCGTTTTGCCTGTGTTACTGCGTTAGAGGAGACAACTCGAAGTTCCTGCAATGCAACAACTCCCATTCCTTCTGGCTTAAGAGAGGTGTCTGCTTTAACCCTGGCATCATTCGTAGCTGCTTCAATTGCTTTACGTTGCCATTCTTCTCGATTACTAATATCAAACTGCACTCCATGAATTTGATTTACTCCACTGTTCATAGCTGTATCAATAATATCGCCTAGTTGAGCAATATCGAGTATTTTTATGGATAAAACATGCACTGTTTTGTAGCCAATTAGCTTGGGTTCTTCCCCTGATTTATACACATAAACAGGGTTTACGGAATACGAAGTGGTTTGAATGTTCTCTTCTTTTATTTCTTTTTCCAACAATGCTTCTGTAACTTTTTGCGAAATCTCCCCATTCTTTTCCTGTGATAGAGAAGCTTCTTTTTCCTGTGTAGTTATACTACAACTAAATACTGCTATATCTGGTTCTGCTTTTACAATCCCCATTCCTGTAACAAAACACTTTTTTGGGTTTTCATCAGAAGAAACTGGTTGGTCAGCAGTTACTGATTTCTGGACTATAAAAACCGATAGTAAAAGACATACGATAGTTCCAAACACAACAATCAATTTATTTTTCTTCATACTAGCCTCCTAGAAGTTGTTGCTATAAATAGAAGAAAAAAAGAAAAAAGTTCATGCATTGACAAAAAAAGTATTATACTTTACTTTTATATTTTGCAGGAGGCTGATATGTATTGTGTAATTGTAGGTTGTGGAATGGTTGGTTCAAGAGTTGCCACAATGTTAACAAGAAATGGTCACAATGTGGCAGTAATTGACAGAAATGAATCGGCATTTGATCGGCTCCCCTCTGAGTTTGACGGAATAACAGTTCATGGCTATGGCTTTGATGAAACTATTCTCAAACAAGCTGGGACAGAACAAGCCGATGTCGTTGCCGCACTTACTGAAAATGACAATGTGAACATTATGTCTTCTGCTGTCGCAAAAACCCTTTTTAAAGTGAAACGTGTTATCACACGTGTTTACAATCCTGACAGGGAAAAAACATTTCGAGCTTTAGGGCTTGAAATTGTCTCCCCTACTATTCTTAGTGCTGAACAGGTATACAGTCGTTTTATCATGGGAGAGAATAGTGCCAATTTATATGTGAACCAGAATTTTGAAATTATGGAACATATATATGAACCAATAGGGGAGGGAGAAACCGTTAAAGATATTGAGGCACAAAATGATCTTCGCATCATTGCAATCATCCGCAATCACAAAATATCCCTGGCAAAAGACTCCCTAAAGCTTCTCAAAGGGGATCGAATTATTACTGCCATTAACATTCATACAATTCACGATTCCATTAAGGTTTTCGGGAAAGAGCAGGATCAATAATATGCATGTAATTATAGTAGGTGGCGGTAAAGTTGGTATCAACCTTTGCAGAGAGTTATTGACACTTGGGTACTCTGTTTCCATTATTGAACGAGAGGCTGAGAAATGTGAACGCATAGCCACAACCATGAATGCCCTTGTAATTCACGGAGATGGAACCGATCACAGTATCTTGGAATCTGCTGGAACTGGACAGGCCGATTTCATGGTGGCAGTAACCGGACGAGATGAAGATAACTTTGTAGCCTGTCAACTTGCCAAAATCACGTTCAAGGTTCACGTTACTATGGCTCGTGTTAACGATCCTAGAAATGAATCGATCTTTAAAAAACTAGGGATAGATTTTACATTTACCACTACCTATATTGTCTCTAAAATGATTTTGGAAACAATTAAGTGTAGGTATTGTGGATTCCCTTTTGTAATTCCAGAATTTTTAAGCGACAAAAGTCAATTTGAAATTATTCGAATGGTCTTACAAATTCATTCACCAGGAGTGGGGAAAAGTTTTGCAAAATTAAATATACCAACAGGGTCACTTGCTATAGCTTTATACCGTGATGGAGCAATACAGATCCCGTACGGAGACATGGTTCTTAAAGAAAACGATACGGTTTATTTTATTACTGATCAGAAGCACATTCGAGCCATTCAACACCTGGTTTTGGGTCCTGAAGAAGAAGAGTAACAGCTTCCTTTACGATCCCAGTCGTGGAAGATAAAAAATGATCCCTCTCTTTTCACTGGTATTGATAAATTCAAACTGAGCTCCAATGGAATCAAGCATGCGTCTGGATACATTCTCTTTTCCAAAAGCACTTACTAAGTCTTCTTGTGATAAATAATAGGGATCTACTTCTAAAGCAAACTTTACTAAGGGAGAAGATTCAATTGAATGTGCTTTTACATAAAGAGTACATCCGCCCGTAAGGATTTTTAAAAACTCTGATACAATGGATTCCATCACAAAAAGAAAATCCTCTCGTCTACCAACAATAATGTGGTTTGGATTGGATATCACAAATTTGATTTTTATATCCTTTTCTTCTGCCTGAAAAGTAATTTTCTGTTTCATTGAAGTGATAATTTTGGAAACAGAAGTAATTTTAATACTCGCTTTGGCCACTTTTTTTTCTTCCAACGACAAATTCTCTTGATCTAAAAATTCTTTCAGCTTGCGGATACTCTGAGATAAAACTTGTGTTGTTTTTTTTCTTTCTTCTAGTTCCACAGAAGGATTAATTAACAATGAAATGGAACCGTCAATCCCTGTTAAATGCTGTCGAATTGTCTGCATGAATTTCGTCAATTCAAGGATATGTTTATCTTCGTTTGCTTTTTGTTGATATCTACTTTTCCGTTCGTAATTAGCCAACACCGATTGAAGATATTCGTTTTGCATTTGAGCTTTGTAGAGTAGCTTTTTATCTTTCTTTCTTTCAATTGCCCTTTCAATAATAAATTTACGTTCTGCAACAGTATTTGAAAATTCCAGCCAGAAGTCAATTCGTTTTTCTTCCAATAACCATTCGAGCATAGATTCCTTATGCTCGAATTCAATATAAATAATGGAAGTAGTTTCAAAGAGCTGTGTGTTTTCAAATTTATTTAAAAAAGCAATGCACTCTTCTTTCAAGAATTCATCGGAAAGAAAAATTAAATCGGGTTTTTCCGAAAGCAAAATTTCTTCTGCCATTGATAAATGCAACGATCCAACAATGTCTACATCCGGTAAAACTCCAAGATACTCTTTCAAAGATCGCAATGTAATTTTGGTGTTCGCAAATATATATCCTTTTTTCATTCCCTTATTATACAAAATTCAAGTTAAAAAGGTAAAATGTACACAGGTATTATTATGCAAAAAGCAAAATGGGTTCAAGAAAAAGACAATTTTCTGCAATGCAAGTGTTGTCCTCGCGAATGTTGTATTCCAGAAGACAAAACAGGTTTTTGTGGTACATACCGTAATCAGAACCATGTTCTTCTGAATCAACGATATTTTCGTTTTTCTTCTGTTTGTTTAGATCCCATTGAAAAAAAACCTTTGTATCATTTTTACCCCTCCCATCATATTTTGTCATTAGGCAGCTATGGTTGTAATATGTCGTGTTTCTATTGCCAGAATCATACAATTTCCCAGAATACTTCCCTGGGTAGCTTCCTTTCTTGTCAAGACATAATTCTGAAAGCAAAAACGCAAGGTGCAATAGGCATTGCATTAACTTACAACGAACCACTTGTTAATTTTGAAACTGCTTTTGACTTATTTCAAGAGTGTAAAAAAAACAATCTGCAAACCGTTTTGGTTACAAACGGATACATACAACGAAAACCACTTTTATCTCTTATCAAGTATGTTGATGCAGTAAACCTCGATATAAAGTTTCCCACTAATCAACTCTATGAAAAATATACCGGAGCAAGCCTTACACCTGTGTTACAGACATTTGAAACACTGCACCAATCTTGCCACCTGGAAGTAACGTATCTTGTTGTTCCTGGAATCAACGATTCTGATTCATCTATAACGGACTTTGTCTCTATCGTGTGCTCGGTTGATTCAACCATTCCAGTTCATTTTAACGCTTATTTCCCAAACTATAAGAGCACAATCCCTCCAACTTCCCCCCATTCAATTCAAAAAATCTGTTCGTACGCCAAACAACATCTTGCAAATGTTTATGGCGGAAATCTAAGCGGAGAACTTTTTTCATCTCTTCGAAACACATATTGTCCACAATGTAAGTCACTATGGGTTGAACGAAATCATCTTCAAACCCGTATTCATAACATAGAAAATTTACAGTGCACAGTTTGCGGACATACCGTACACAATTTTAAAGGAAGCCTTTCATGAAGAAAATAATTTGTTTCTTTCTGGGCAGCTTGTTGTTTATTTTTTCATTGCCCTTGATACAAGGAAAAGAAGCCATTGGAGTAATTGGAAAAACATGGTCTGCAGGATTCTTTGAAGTAGCCATAAGCGTATCTGGGAATAGTGAATTCATTTATCTATCCGATACAAATAATGCGCAGGTACAGGTTTTTGATAATCAACTCAAACCAATTTCTCATTTCGGAGGTTATGGACATAAAGACGGTCAGTTTATATCTTTAAAGGGAATCCAGTCTTCAGATAATGAAGTTTTTGTCTGTTCTATCACAAATTACCAGAAGAATATCGGTAAAATTCAGGTTTTTTCTAAAACAGGAATTTTTGATCGGACTTTCGACAATCCTGCAAGCCGGTCTGATTTTATTCGCGCTACCCAACCAACACAAAACTTTGTGTTTGGGATTACTGAAAAAACTTTATGCAAATACCAGAAAAATGGTGCTTTTTTGGAGGAAATATCTGAGTTACAGGGAGTCCCATTTATTGACTTGAAGGACATTGATACCTTTGACGATAAGGTCTTATTCATTGACAGCCAACGTAGAGGTTTCATTGTAACAGATCCAGACCTTTCTTCTCTAACCATTATTGGAGAAGAATTAATATCCATTCCAGTAGCAATTGAAGCAGAAAATGAAAAAATATTTGTAGCAGACGCAAAAGGAAATCTGTATATATTCTCAAAAAATGGGAAGCATCTATCCACCATTCCTTTAACCGAAGATCTCCTTATTAACGGACTCTACTACTATTCCGATAACAATCTCCTTGCTACTACTTCTTCTCCTCATTCGTTGACGTTTATTAATCTATCAACGTCCCAGATTAAAACAACGAAAATGCTTCCTTCCAATCCTTTAGAGCTGCATTGGCCTTCGCGTATCTGTGTGAATAAACAAGGAATTCTATGTACAAATGATGATTTCACGAAAGGTATTAAATGCATCGACTCCAGTACTAACGAGTATATTTCTCATTTAGACTGTCGAGAAAGTTTCCCTGAACTTGAATTTGTCAACCCTACCGATATTTGTTGCCTGGATAATAACGTAATCTGTTTCATTGACCAGAATCATACAAACCAGCTATACACCATTCGAGACAAAACATGCTCAGTTCTTTACAAAGGCAATACACAAAGTCAATTCAATCAAATTATGGCTTTTAATGATTCCGTCTACGCTCTCGATAAATACAATCAAACATTAACTCAAATATCTGCAGAAGGGAAAGTAATGCAAACCAGAATCTTCTCTGAAGAATACAACTCTATTCACACTTTCTATGTTGACAGCAGTGCATTGTTTTTATTGAATAAGAATGGCATGTTGTACATTACCCCTTTTTCGAACCAAGAAAAAACAATTGAAATTCAACTTCAGGATTTTCAAAATAGGGAAACTTGTCAGCAGTTTTTTGTTTCCTTACAAGATAGAATTATCATCTGTAATCGAGACAACTGCTGTTTGGAGTTTTACAGCATTATTTCTGGTAGAAATTTCTCTAAATTTGGTACAATTGGCGGACCTAACACCTATATTCAAGACTCAAATTCCCAAATCGATTTATGGTACGAAACTGGTAAATTTTTATTTCCAGAGAAAATTCTATTATCTGATCATTTCCTTTTTGTCGCTGACTCCGGAAATCAGCGAATTCAAAAAATTCCTGTTGATCAGATTTTGGAAACAGTAATTGAGTTGCAGATTAGTAGTTCTGATGCCTTTATCAATGGTATTCTAAACACTCTTGATGTGGCACCGTTTATCCTGAATGGAAGAACCATGATTCCTCTGCGTTTTATTTCTGAATCCTTCCAGGCAGAAGTACAATGGAGAGCAAAAACACAAGAGATACTTATCAAAGATGACTCTACTTCAATTCGGTTACAAATTGGTTCTTCTGAGATGTATATTAATGATGATGTTGTTATTCTTGATAGCCCTCCCATTATCCAAGATAGTAGGACATTTGTCCCTATAAGGGCTATTTCCGAAGCGTTACGTGCTGTTGTTGAATGGAACGCAGCCGATCAAATTGTCACAATAAGGAGGATGTAGTATGTTTGATTGGGAAAAGAATCTCCAATCTATTTCACAACTCTATGGGTTAAGTGGAGAAGAAACAGATGTTACTGACTGGATACAAAAAGAAATTTCTCCATTTATTACCCGTTCCTACGTTAACACACTAGGAAGCTTAGTAGCTGTGAAAGAAGGTACAGGTAACCATCAGGGAAAACTCATGATATCAACCCATACAGATGAGATTGGTATGATTGTAAGTACAATTCTGGATGGTGGCTTTATTCGTGTTGAACCAAGAGGGGGTGTAGATCCAAAAGTTTTACAGGCACAGGAGTGTTATATCCACGACCGAAATGGCACAATGATACCCTGTGTGTTTGCAACCGTTCCTCCTCATTTGGTAAAACCGGATGAACGAAAAAAAGTAGCTAGTTATGATACATTGATACTGGATACTGGGCTATCTGAAAAAGAAGTAAGAGAAAGAGTTCCTATTGGTGCAGGAATCGTTTTTAAACCTTCCTTCCAAAAACTTCTGTCGGGTCGTTATGCATCTAAAACACTGGATGATCGAGCTTGTGCAGTAATCAGTATGGCTACAGCCCAAGCATTATCTAAGATAATTCATGAATGGGATGTGTATTTTGTTTTTTCTTCGCAGGAAGAAGTTGGAACAAAAGGAGCAGGTACTTCTGCTTGGGAAATTGACCCAACAATTGCCATTGCCATGGATGTTGGCTTTGCCTCTCAAAAGGAAGTAGATGAAAACCCATTGGGAAAAGGTCCCAGCATTGGGATTGGTCCAAATTTCACTCCAAAAATTGTATCCGACCTTCGTAAAACAGCTGACGAAGAGACTATTCCATATACATTAGAGGTATGTGAAAGACCGGGTGGTACCGATGCAGGTTCTATCCAAATAGCTCGAGCTGGTATCCCTACTGCTCTTATATCTCTACTCATACGCTATATGCATACACCTGTAGAAGTATTAGATATCAAAGATTGTAAATACACTGTAAAGCTTCTCACCTCGTATATACAAAAACTGAATAGAGAATACCAGGAGGGTTTACAATGGTCTTAAAAGAATTATGTAACTGTAATGGTATAAGCGGTCATGAGAACAAGATTCGAGATTTCATCCGAAAAGAAATATCTTCTTATGCAGATGACATCCAGGTAGATAGCCTTGGTAATCTACTAGTAAAAAAACGGGGTCGTAACTGTTCAAAAAGAGTCATGTTTTTAGCTCATATGGATGAAGTTGGTATGATTGTAAAGAAAATTGATAGTGATGGGATTGTTCGCTTTGGTACCATTGGAGGGATTCTTCCATCAATACTTCCCGCAGTGCATGTAGTAATTGAAGGGGAAAAATCAATACCTGGTGTGATTGGCATGAAACCAATCCATTTGCAGGGTGCTTCTTTGTTAAATCCTGTCAAAATGGACTCTTTGTATATTGATGTTGGGGCTGACTCAGACAAAGACCTAAAGGGAACCATCGAATTAGGTGATCCCATCTCATTTGATACTCAATTTGAAGATTTTGGTCACTTATGGAAAGCAAAAGCTTTTGATGACAGAGTTGGTTGTTCTATTATGATGGATATTCTGAAAGAAAATCAAGTGCCTGAATTTGATACGTGGTTTGTTTTTGCTACCCAAGAAGAAGTTGGATTACGAGGAAGTGCTGTTGCATCTTATCAAGTGAAACCCGACTTAGCAATTGTACTTGAGGGAACCACTGCCTGTGACATTCCGTTGGTAGAAAGAAATCGATATACTACACAACTAGGAAAAGGTCCTGCCATTAGCATCGCTCATAATGGTCTTGTATTCCCCAAGAAAATTTTCACTTACTTAAAGACTACTGCCGAAAATCATCATATCCCCTACCAGATAAAAGAAAAAGTGGCTGGTGGGAACGATGCAACAAGAATCGCTACAGCAGAAAAGGGAGCCTATGTGGGCTCAATATCTGTTCCTGTCCGATATATTCACTCTCCCTCTAGTGTTATGCATCCAGATGATTACAAGAGCACTCTGCAACTTGCTTCAACTATTTATCGAGAGAATTCATCATTTCTTACTATTTAAAGGAGGAACCCATGAAAGATATCATTAAGAGACTTGTTGAAATTTCTTCTCCGAGTGGAAGAGAAGAGTCTGTACAAAACCTAATTAAAGGATATATCCAGTCTTATGTTGATGAAGTATATACTGATTCTTTAGGAAATTTGATTGCCCACAAAAAAGGGGTTGGAAAAAAGCTTCTTTTTGACGCCCATGCCGATGAAATAGGCTTTGTAGCAACATATATTGACGACAATGGCTTTGTTCATATTGAACCCCTAGGTGGACACAATCCCATCAATCTTCCTTTTAAACGAATTCGTTTTGAATACGGTTCTAAGGGAACAATCGGATATGAATCAGAGATTCTCATGAAAGGACCTGAAGACCGAAAATCTGTTTCTTTTGATACCCTTTATGTTGATATTGGTGCCAAAAATCGTAATGAAGCTTTATCAAAGATTCGAATTGGTGAAACAGCTACATACGACGAACCTTTTGTTGACCTGGGAAACCGATACATGTCCAAAGCTATGGATGACCGGATTGCCTGCGCCATTTTAATACACGTTATTCAAACATTACAATCTAATTATCACGACCTTTATTTTGTTTTTGCTACACAGGAGGAAGTTGGATTAGTTGGAAGTAAGGCTGCTGCCTATGGAATTGAACCCGATTATGGCATTGCTTTAGATGTTACTGCTACAGGTTTCCAGGATACTCCGAAAGGACATAAACGTATTCCAATGAAACTTGGGAAAGGTCCAGCATTAAAGATTCAGGACAGAAGTATGATTGCAAATGCAAAACTAAATCAATGGATTCAGAATGTAGCAGATGAATACCGTATTCCGTACCAGATGGAAGTGCTTGCGTTTGGTGGGACCAATGGTGGTGTTATTCAAACTACCAAATCTGGAGTCTACACAACCTGCATATCCATACCCACCCGATATTTACATTCCCCCAGTGAGATGGTAGATGCTTCTGATGTAAATTATACAGCCCAGTTAGTTTCAAAAATTGCTGAAAAAGAAATTACTCTCTAGTAAATATTTATGGCCACCTTATTTATAGCAAGTAAGGTGGCTTTTTTTTCATGAAAAAAAGTTTGTTTCTTTTAAAAAAAATTGGATATGTTTTTTCCTCTTCTATCATTCACTTTTTCCGGGATGGATGTGTCATAAAGGCCGCTGGGCTCTCATGGGTGCTGTTCTTAACCATTATTCCCATACTTATACTTATTCTATCTGTTGCCAGCAATGTTCTTCCTGCTGGGGAAAGTATTGTCCAGTTTTCAAAACTATTTTTCAGTTTCCTAGACCAGTTCACCCCTACTCAAATTAGTAGTTTTCAATCCATTATTGACCAGGCATTCCGCTCTTCCTCATCTTCTTCTATCATTGCTTTTTTTGTCACGTTATGGTCATTGTTTATTTTCTATTCCTGGATTGAGAATATCTTTGATAGTATCTGGAAATCAAAACGCAAACGGTCTAACATTGTTCGAAGTAAACTGCAGGGTTTGGGATTGATGCTTCTTATGATTCTGTTCCTGGTGTTCTCTCTCTTAATCTACAACACTCTTATGCTACTAATTCGATTTGTTGATGCCTCCACTTTTTTAACTCTCCCCGAACAAACCTCTCGCATTATTTTATATGTGTTCAACCTTACCTTGGCTGGTTTTACTTTTTTTGCTTTTTTTAAGTGGATCCCCTCCAAAAAAGTGGAAACAAAAGCAGCATTTTTTGCTTCGTTGGTTTCTTTATTAATGGAAATTATTGCCTTATTTGGCTATCAGATATATTTACAGTACTTCTCCAAAGCAAGTATTATTTATGGTTCCATGTTTTCCATCATTATTATTCTTATTTGGATGGACTACACCATGATTACCTTGCTTTTTGGATGTGAGTTCTGTAAAACTCTACATCAATCTTATTTATAATTAGGAGTTTTCATGCATACACCTATCTTATCAGTTAACTTGTCCAAACTTCACCACAACTTAGAAACGGTTCACCACTTATGCGAAACCAACCATGCATCACTTACTCCTGTTACAAAAGTAATTATGGGTGATCCACAGATATGCAAAATATATGCAGCAAAAACAGGTTCTCTAGGAGATTCTCGTATTGCTGATATTGAGAGGATGAAAAGGCATTCTATCCAAGCCGAATTTATGTTAATTCGAACTCCCTCGTTACAGAATGTAAAGCAAGTTGCAAGTACCTGCGATATTAGTTTAAATTCTGAATTATCTGTCCTTCGTGCTTTAAATGAAATTTGTCAAAGAGAGAATTTCAGGCACAAAGTAATTTTTATGATTGAAATTGGGGACCTTCGAGAGGGGATTCTAATTGAAAATTTTGAAAATTTATTAATCGAATGTCGTTCGTTTTCATCTTTAGAATTTGTTGGGGTTGGATGTAATGCAACCTGTTTCGCAGGTTTAATTCCAACTGCTGATAATTTGCAAACATTGAAAAAAGCTGTTGATTTATACACTACTGTTATGGGGTACAAGCCAAAATACGTATCAGGAGGAGGTTCGAATCTGGTACCTTTACTTCTATCCAACTCCTTACCATCATATATTAATCACCTACGTATTGGAGAATCCATTGTTATGGGCGTAGATGCAATTGAGAAGAATCCAATACCAGATTGCTACCAAGACTGTTTCACCTTAATAGGAGAGATTATTGAACTCAAAACAAAAGCATCTTTACCCCAAAAACCATTAACAAAAAATGCATTTGGTGAAACTCCAACGTTTGTAGATAAAGGATTACGAAAAAGAGCTATTATTGATATCGGTCGCCTTGATACAGACGTAACAGGACTAATTCCAACAGAATCTGGCATTGAAATTCTGGGAGCTTCTTCAGATCATCTAATTCTTGATGTTGAAGAATCTGAAAAAGATTTACATGTAGGTGATCGACTTTCCTTCTACCTAAACTATTCTAGTCTACTCTTTGCAATGAGTTCTGAATATGTTCACAAAAACTATAGATCATAAATCCACAACAAAATTAATCATCTGATTCATAAAATTTTGCACAGACTCTAACAAAGGAATGAAAGCAATCAGCACCCCAACGATTAACAAAGCAAGTATTAAAGCATACTCAACCAAAATCTGACCCGACTCTTCATTTAAAAACCAACGAAGGGTGTTTCCATTTGAAAGAAGTTTTTGTTTTGTTCTGTATGCAGGTAATTCAATCGTAACGTAAGAGGAACAGTATGCCATTTTCCCTGCAGGTAATGCTTCAACAATTCGGACTATTTCAAATTGCCGATTCAAAAACACAATATCAATTGCAAATTTCATTCCAAATGTGTGAATGGAAGAAGCCTGAAAAAATAGAAGAGCTTCCTCCTCTCCCATCATTCTTCTTCCGAGCAAACCCTTCATTTTTGTGAAGGGGTTTGTGGCTATTTGCAGCTGCGTTGATATTGTGTTGTGGTCTTGATCCAACAAGCTGTATAGTTTTTTCATTTTAGTCTTTCTCAATCTTCAAAGCAGAGGCGGTAACAGAAATATTGATATTACTAATGAACGGAAAGGGAGGTCCTTCATATTCAATTCGCACCGTGTCCATGGTATAAAAAGAATCGGACTCCTCTTCTTCCCATGACAAAGAAAACTTGTCTGAATCTGTAGTGTCGATAGGAAACAGAATATTTTCTTTGTAAAACAAGACAGTGGTATCAATATCTGCTAAAGTTTCTGAAGAGTCATCTTCAATTTCTTCTAAATTTAATATGTTTAAAACGTTATTCGACATGTAGTGAATATTGTTTCGATAATAATATCCGTACCCTAAAGCCATAAATACTATTACGACAACCAATACTGTAACCAATAAAAATGCTGTTTCAATAATTGCCTGTCCTGTTTCTTCCCTAGAAATAAAGGAATATAGGCAACTTTTGTTAGTAATCATTTATATAGATAGCTCCTTCGGTAATTCCGTTAAAACGACTAGAAAGGGTTATTGCTTCATCAGACATTGACAATGTCAATAAATAATCAGGGATTAGCCCATTAGAAACAGTAATAAAAGATTCGAAAAAAGGACTATTCGTATCATCAGACTGAGCAAGCCTGTTTTGGAATTGATTTAATAAGGGCACATTAACTGCATCATAGGAATCATCAGACGTGACTGACCCACATAGATAGTGTATCCTGGCAACCCGATTTGTCTGATAATTTAAGAGTAATGCATCGGCGGATCGAAACAAAATAACAGTACAGAAAAAAGTTACGATAAATGCCAAAGGAAACAACAAGGCAAATTCAACAGTTGTTGAACCAAGCTCAGATTTATCTTTTTTCATAAAAACACCGGCCTAGAAAGAGCTCCAGTTATTAGAAGAATGCGAAACAAAATTGCTACAATTGCTCCCACCCCAATGGAAATCCCATAGGGCATGGTAAGTTTACCATATTCTTTCAATGTAAACGTATTCCCAGTTCGCATTAAGGTGTACAACAACGGAAAAAATAGTAAGATAGCAACAACAAGGCCCGTTATGGCTGTAAAAATAATCACATTAATGGTCATTTCCCATCCAAGAAGAGCTCCCACAGCTCCCATTAGCTTCACGTCTCCTGCTCCCATATTTTTACCTTTACCAATAAGATAAAAAATGAAGAAAAAACCAAATCCCAGGAGAAATCCGTATAAGGACTGCAATAAACCCGTCCAACCATTCAATCCTGTCATCCAATACAATACAGGATGTAACAAAAATCCTAGTAAGATAGACGGATACGTAATTTTGTTTAATATTTTTCGAGTTTTTAAGTCGGTGTAAACTGAAATACTGCAGATAAGCACAGCAATAGACATCAATATAAGAGATGGATAGGAAAGTGTATACATCATCCCGTAAGGCTCCTTGTAATACTAATTTTCACTCTTGGACTCTTGTTTTCTTCCTGGTCTACGGCAATTACCTGATATTGGTTTGATCCAGGCTCAATTGGAAGTTCCACATTGATTTTCCCATTCGCAGGGACATTAATCGTCGTCTCTAATTGCAGCTTCTGATTCTTAATCTTGTAAATTTCTACTAACGAACCGGGTGTTGCGGTCCCCGTTAATTTGGCTATTGGATTCAGGGTTTTCTTATTCGTAAACCGTACATTTACATACCCACCGGTATATTGAATTTTCTTACTTATTGTCTTTGTCAATCCAAAATCATCTGATAAGACAAACTGAATCGCATTGGTTTTCCCTTTTAATGTTATCCCCTCTACCTTAAACTCACCAGTTTGCTTATTCAAATCACAGGGAAGATCTTGATTACGAGACTTTACCTTAAGGTTCAATCCAGGAGTTATAGATCCAGAAACAGAAGTACTTTTGTCAGAAGTATACATATTTCCCTGCTCATCAAATTCGGGAAGATTGATTTTCACATACTTCAAAGCAATATAGTCGCTTGCTCTTTGTCCATTCTGTGCTTCGATAGATATGTAGTACTTCGCTAACTCTCCTTCTGGAAGTACAAGTCGTATAAACCAGGCTTGCTCCATTCCTTTGGACTTAAAAAGGGACCGGATATAGGCTTCTTGCTCAGGGGTTTCAATCGCTCCTTTAGTAAACTGAAGCTGAGTTTCCCCCGTAAGAGGATCCTGTACCACTCGAATTGCATATATTGTTGTTTCTTGTCCATTCACATACGCTTTAACACCCGGAGTTACTTGATAATAGATAAAATTTTTCATCGTTAACTGCATATCAGTTTCTTTTTTCTCTTGTGTTGGCAATAGCACAGACCCTAGAATAATCATTAACATAGCGGGTAAAATAAACATAATTAATGGGAATAGCATCTTTGTCGGAGCAGTTGCAATCTCCTTTTCTATCGTTGCACTTCTTTTCGCTCGAAGCTCTTCTGCCTGGTTCATAATAACGGGTCGTAAGGGAGTTCCAAGACGTTCTCCCTGTATAATTGAACTTAAGAAACTCCGAAATTCAGGCGCTTCGTTTCTATCTAATAAATGCTGGAAGGCATCTACTCGGTGAATCCCAACGTGCACATCGTTTATGAATACATCAAATTCATCTGCGAGAATCGTTTTATTTCGCTTTACATACTCTTCAAGAGCTAATTGAAAGTTCATTCCTGCTGCCAAACACAAGGAAATAAAATCCATTGCATCTGGTAGCTCAGTTGAAACCTGTTTGGCTCGTTTTTGTAATAATCCCGTTATAAAAAAATCGGGATACACATACCCAATGATTCCAAAAGCAATTGCATACACGTAAAAATTTGTGTTGTTATTTCCAATCGCCACAATAAAAAGAAGAGTAAAAAAAGTAACAGAAGTAAATAACTTTAGTTTGTTGAACTCGTCTGGATGAAAATCGAAAGGTCGTCCAGCTTTTTCTAGTTTGTCATCCAGTTTTTTGTTTGCCTCTTCATTTCTCTTAGTTGCAATAGAGCCCAAGAAAGGTAAGATCTTAAAAAAGGCTTTTGAAAAATTATAAAGTAGCTGAACAATGAAGTTGGGAGATTTTGCCTTCTTTTCTTTAATTTCTTCCATTCCAAATAGTGAATCAGTTGATCGTTTTTTCTTTTCTTTTGCTGAATACAAGAGACGGATTAACAGAAAGAATATTAACCCTAGAAAAATTAAAAGCATTAAGGTATATTCAATAGATTCCATTACATCTCAACCTGTGTTAACTGAAGATTCAAATAAATTCCAATCACTTGCATAATCATCGCAAAAACTAGTAGAAGAATCCCTTTTAGTGTGTTTGTTAATGAATCGTACCCGGAAGAAACCAATAGCATTAACATTACATATGGCAGTAGCGCAACTATACCTGTAGAAAGTTTCGTTTGCGCAGTTCCTACTGCAATACTTCTTCGAAGTTTCACGCGAGCTTTCAAAATCTCTTTTAATTCTTCTAAAAATGGAATTACGTTTCCCCCTACCTGTGCTTGTAATACTAATGAGGACACAAATAGTTTTACTTCTGTGTTGGGATATTTATTCATCAATTCTTCCAACGACTCGCGAAGTGTTAAACCAACTCGATAATTAAGGTGAATTTTCGAGAACTCGCTTTTCGTAGGTTCTGGCATAGACATGGAAACGAACTCAAATGCCTGATCTAAGGAAAATCCTGCTTTAAGAGAATTAGCTACAGCAGCCAGTGTATCGGGAAGCTGAACAACAAATTTGTTCTCTTTTTCTTTCTTTTTCATTCCCAAATACATTTGAAATCCAAACCCACTTAGACCAGAAAACACAATTCCAATTACAATATTCCCCTTAAACATAAAGAAGAAGATTAGAAAAACAACAATTAACCCTCCAATAATTATTAAGGT
>CAYRBR010000005.1:20270-21735 GCA_964422555.1 uncultured Caldisericota bacterium
ATCCTGAAGAGAACCTTCTTTTATTTCTGGAGTTCGAGCACTTTTCTCGGTTTTCTTCAGCTTTTTGGATTGATAATAAGGAACAAATAAATCTTCTTTTTTGTATTTATCTCTAGTTTGGTTCATGATTTCCTTCTAGCTTTTTCATCACTGCTGCAAGAGGATTGTCTTTGTCATTTCTTGATATTGGTTTGTCATCCTTACTTAAACCGTTTAACTCCTTAATTTGCGGTTTTGTTGGTTTTTTCTTCTTGTTACCAATGTTCAGAACTTCTAGTTTAGCTTTCATCCTTGTACTACAAGGTTTTTCTTCGTAGTGTCCCCTTATCTTTCCATTCTCGTCTCGACCATCCATGACAAATTTAAAAATGTGGTTTAAAACAACTTGTTTATCTTTAAACTCTGCCAATTCAGAGATAGAAGTAATTCTTCTTGAGCCATCTGAAAAACGAGCCGTCTGAATCACACATTCAATTGCACTGAATATCATTTCCTGTAAAATGTGGACTGGCATTTCAAGCCCTACCATATAGACCATAGAAGTTAATCGGGCAATTACATCTTTTGGAGTGTTGGCATGCACCGTAGTTAACGACCCATCGTGGCCGGTATTCATAGCCTGCAACATATCAAAGGCTTCTTTTCCACGAACTTCTCCAACAATAATACGATCAGGCCTCATTCTAAGACAATTTACAACTAAATCTCGGATCGTAACCTGCCCCTGCCCCTCAATATTGGGCGGCCTAGCTTCTAAAGAAATAACGTGGGGTTGTTTTAGCTTCAACTCCACCGAATCTTCAACAGTAATTATTCTTTCGCTTGGAGGAATCGAAGTAGAGCAAACATTTAACAAAGTAGTTTTACCTGATCCTGTTCCACCAGAGATAAGAACATTTGCTCTTGCACGCACAATGGAATCAATAAATTCTGCCATTTTTTCAGTCATTGATCCATACCCAATTAAGCTTTTGTAATCCAATATTGTGTCTTTAAATTTTCGAATAGTTAGAGTAGGACTTTTAACAGCAATAGGAGGGATAACCGCGTTAACACGAGAGCCGTCGGGTAATCTTGCATCAACTAGAGGACTGGATTCATCAATACGTCGTCCAAGAGGAGAAACAATGCGGTCGATTATTTGTAGTATCTGTGAAGTAGATTCAAATCGTATTTCAGATCGAACCAGCTTCCCTCCTCTTTCAATAAAGATATGATCGGGACCATTGATCATTATTTCAGAGATCGATTCGTCTTCTAACAGGGGTTGAATTAAACCAAACCCAAATATCTCATTCAACAATCGATTAATAATCTGTTCCTGATACTCAATAGGCAAAATTCTTCTAGATGATTGGATTGTTTGTAGGCAGATGTTCCGAATTTTTGCTTTTACTTGTACAGGACTTTCCTGTTTTTCTCGTAATATTTCTGCTGGAGATATTTCCTCAAAAACTCGGTTTCG
>CAYRBR010000005.1:21745-46772 GCA_964422555.1 uncultured Caldisericota bacterium
AATTGTCTTATAAAATTCCTCTGAATCTTGTGCATATTGCATTATGTATTTCCATCCCATTCTAGTATTCTTTCAGCAAAGTCCATAATATCTTTTCGGAGTACTCCCTTTTTTGTAACAGCCGGAAACATGTCGTTTAAAGAAGAGAACGCTACTTTATTATCCTCTCGAATAGTGGAAAACAAGGGGTACGGAAGAATTTTTTGTAAAATACTGCTTACTTTTTGATCTGCTTTTTTATTTCGTTTGTTGTAGATAATTTCAGGGGGACTGTTTATTTTTAACCACTGAAATTCTTTCAAATAGTTAACTAGTCTGAAAAGAGATGGTATTTCGGGAGTAAAAACAATAAATATTTTATCGCTCTGCTCAAATATGATTTTTGTTATATCATTTACTCCTGGGTCAAGATCCACAATGATATAGTCATATATCAACTTCAAGGTTCGGATTGTTTTTCGCAGTTGTGTTTCATCAATCTCCATCATTCTATCTGAAGATCCTGGAGCCACTACAATGTCGAAATTGGGGTAGATTTCACTTCGCTGAACAACACTGTTTAAACGTTCAGGTGAAAGTTCATCAGCAATCAAAAGAAGATCCAGGCTTGATTGTGTTTTATCAGGGCTAATATTTGTTATCGCACGTTGATCTCCATAGGGCAGTCCAAAATCCATTAATAAAACTTTGTACGATTCGGTAAGATTCGCCAGGACAAGAGACAGGTTAACAGACAAAAAAGATTTACCCACACCCCCTTTTGCCGATGTAAAGCTCAACAACTTCCCAAGTTTTCTGGATTGCATTCCATTCTGTAGTTTTTTATCTTTAAAACTGGAAACAAAAGCATTCATTGCCAATTGAGGAAGTGCATTCGATTCAAATGGTCGAGTAATTACATTCCTTGTCGCAGTTTTTACAATCTTCCGAATATCTACCAGGTCTGCCTGGTTGACAATTAAAACGATGGATGTGGAAGGATACTTAATAACCGCTTCCTCTAAAAAATTAATCATATTTATGTTTTTTAGATGATAGTCCAAGATAAGGATATCAGGAGTAAGAAGTCGTATTTTTTCTTCCAGAATAAATCCATCTGACACAAGATCTTCCACTCGAAACATAGAGTTCTCATCGAAGTTGTTCTTTTGTTCGTCAAACTCCTTGGTACTCTCTAAAGCAAACAGAACCGTTAATTGATTTTGGATCCCAAATCCTGGTGACATATTATGCTTCTTTGTTGTGTAGAAGATGAATTAACAATTCACCCTTCAAGTTCCGTTCAAGAACAACAACAAAATGCATTCTATTTCCTAAAAAATCAATTGGAAGATAAGCAGTATCGTTTATTTCTAAAATGGGATTTACACCCGTAATTGTACTGTCGTCTATCGTGTATTGATCTTTAAATAGATAAAACTCATAGGTGTGGGAGTCAATGCCAGTGATGACAATTTTCTCTTCTTTAAAGTCGTAAGAAAGATCACCATCAAGAGAATTTAATAAAAACCGGATGGGAATATAAATCTTTTCTTTAAATATCAGAACATTTGATGCTATTTCTTCCGTTGGACCGTTGTTTATCTTATAGGTTGCGTTTTCATAATTCAGTAAAATAGATTTAACTGTATCGGTATTGTTCGCAATACTATACTCATACTTCTCAATTACATCGTCGGTAGAGTTTCGGTAATCCAAAGTGAATCGAACCGAATTCTGGGGATTCATTGTAGATGTATACAAGATTAAGCTAAATCTCCCTTCGGCATCTGGTTTTGTTAACTCATATTCAATGCCAGCTGGTAAACCTGTTACTTTAAACGTATTGCCTGTTTTGTAATCTGGCTGTCTTAAGGAAATTTCTAATGGAACAAGAGGTTTTAAGGAAGCTGATTGAGGAGTAGAAGGACTTACCCATTCAAGAGTTCCTTTTGTAGCTTCCTCTGGAGAAGGTCCCTTTTGAGAAGAACTGGACCAGATTAAGTATCCTACCACTCCAACGATAACAACCAGAAGCACGATTAATAAAGGGCTCATTTTCTTTTTATCTTTTCCGGTTGAGTCTGAAGAAGCAGGTTTTTTTGAGGATGGTCCGATTGGTTTTTTATTGGTCTTCTTAGAAGGTTTTACAGTGAAGGTTGGAGAAGTTCCCACAGAATCATTTTTCTTTTTTACTTGGGTTGCTTTGTATACTTCTCTTTCTTTAGAATTTTCCTTTGGAGGCTCTTTTTTCTTTACATCTGTTTTCAAACCATTGTTAATAATCTTATGGATATCTACTTTGTTCTCTTTTTTTGGACCTGCTGATGTTCCTTTCTTAATGGAAAAAGCAACATTCTTTTTTTGATTTTTGTTCACTTGAATGTTCTTGTATATACCTGTGTCTGAAAGTATCTCGACAGGGTTTTCTTTTAAATCTTTTTTGGAACCAGTATTGTTATCATCCATGCTGTCTCCCTCTGAAATTGATTTATTGGAAGAACTCTTCCCTGTAAAACTATTTAAAAAATTCTGTAGTGAAGCAGTCATTTCTTCAGCACTTTGAAATCGCTGTTCGGGTTGCTTAGATAAAGCCTTTAAAACAATTCTCTGCAAAGTAAGTGGAATTCCCTTCTGAGACTCTTCGGGGAAACGAGGTACTCTTTTAAGGTGCATATCCATTACCTCAACAGGAAGAGGAGAATCAAAAGGAGGTGTTCCCGAAAGCATTTCAAAAAGAAGAATACCGACAGCATAAATATCGGTTCGAACGTCTGAAAATGATTGAGTAATCTGCTCTGGAGCTGTATATTGAACAACTCCTAGAAATTCTCCGCTGGAAACCGATGAAGCATCTTCAACTCTTGTAAATCCTAAAGAACTAATGCGAGTTCTTCCCTTTTTTGGGACAATTACTACATCTGAATTTAAATCACGATGGATAATTCCTTTTTTATGAAGATACGATAAGGCATCCAGCACATCCAATGAAATTTGGACACTTTTTTTGATCGACAATTGCTCTCGTTTCAATAAATTTTTAACAGTATAACCATCTACATATTCTCGTATTACGAAATTAACTCCATTTTCTTCCACAATATCGAGAAATTTCACAAATCCGGGATGGTTGATTTTCCGCATGGTTTGGATTTCTCTATTAATCCTGGTCTTAAAGGTCGGTCTTGATTCATTTGGTAGTTGCACCGTTACAGGAATATCTTTTACTAAATCAACAGCATAATACAATCGGCTTAGGATTCTTCTTAAAACAAGTTTCTGGATTCGATATCGATGCTTTAGTTCTTTTCCAATAAAAGGATCTGAATCATTTGGATTAATAACATCTGGTGTATCGGTATCGGATGTAGTTGTCTTCTCTATAGGATTTTCAGTGGATTCAGTTTCTATTTCCCTTTCGGGAGGAGGTTGGTCATTAGTTTCCCTTTGAATGTCGGATACTCCGTCTTGGTCCTCCGATGAAAAAACAATAGGACTTTGCGACTCTTCTGCAATGAATGTGGAGTCGTCGGAATCATCTGATTGAAACGAAAAGAAAGATCCCCCCTCTTCTTCCTCTGAGGGTCTGTAGTATTGAAGAACATCCTCTAATTCTCGAATGTCTTTCAGCAATTCTTCCATGGTTTGATATCGATCGGCCTGTTTTTTCTTCAGCATTTTCATAATAATGCTGGATGACTTTAAAAGAAGATCGGGACGAAGTTTTTTGGGGGATTCAGGTACAACATTCAAATGTTGATATGCTATATTCACCGTAGTATTTTCGTCAGCAAATGGAAGTTTTCCTGTTACCATTTCATAAAATACAACACCCAATGAATATATATCTGTTCTGGCATCTAATTTGCCAAGTTTTCGATCGAGTTGTTCGGGAGCACTATATGCAAGAGTCCCTGCAATTTCGGAAGTATTCGCTTCAGTGTTATCCAGAGAAATATTCCTGGATAATCCAAAATCGGTTACTAATACCCGACCATTATTGTCCACCATAATGTTGGATGATTTTATATCTTGGTGAATGATACTCTTTCTATGAGTATAAGCTAAAGCAGTCGCTACATTTTTGATAATATTTGCAGCAATATTCAGAGAAAGGGGTCCTGTTTCCAAAATCATTTGTTTGACAGTAAACCCTTCAATTAAATCCATAACAATATAATAGTTGGAATCTTGTTTCCCGTAATCGAGTATAGAAACAATATTGGCATGACGAAATGATGAAAGAAGCTGTGCTTCTTCCTGAAATCGTTTAATGAAGTTTTTATCCCCACTTAGAAATTCAGATAGCACTTTAATGGCAACATCTTTATTCAGTGTAGGATGTTTCCCTCTGTAAACAATGGACATCCCCCCTCTACCAATTTCTTCAGATGCCTCATACTTTCCGAATTGTACTGTTTCCATTTGTCACCTTCCAAAAAGCCGATGGTCAGAATCGAACTGACGACCTGCTAATTACGAATCAGCTGCTCTACCAACTGAGCTACATCGGCAGGTGTAAACTTGGGCGGAACAGGATTCGAACCTGTGACCCCTTCCGTGTGAGGGAAGTGCTCTACCTCTGAGCCACCCGCCCATCCCTTGCAAAATTCTAAGTTAAGTATAAACTTGACTGCATAGAAGTCAATTAAACACATGATTCATGCAAAGGGGTATATATTTTGACTAGTGTATGGATTGCTTTTGGAATGAGCGTTATAGGCTTTATCATTGTGTTATTTTTCACAAGAGATATTTTATTATATCCTGCCGAATACAACATAAAAGAAATAGGACTTATCATTCGTCGTGGCGCATTCGCGTACTTAAAACGACAATACAAAATACTAACACCAATAATAATTTTATTTGCATTATTTATCATGCTTCTGTTTTCCTTTGAGTTCTCCATTGTATTTATTGTAGGTTCTCTGTTCTCTATTGCAAGTGGATTCATAGGAATGAGCATTTCAACGATTGCAAATTACAAAACAACCGCAGCAGCAAAAAAGAGTCTGCAAGATGCTTTGCATATTTCTTTTACAGGTGGTTCTATCATGGGAATCACCACTTGTAGTTTTGGGATACTAGGATTAACGTTAACATTTCTTGTTGCCACTGCTATAACCAATACTCCCCCCATAACAATTCTCCTTGGATATTCGTTAGGGGCATCCCTTGTGGCACTCTTCTCACGCGTTGGAGGAGGTATCTACACAAAGGCTGCTGACATTGGAGCTGATATAGTAGGCAAAACCGAAGCCCAAATCCCTGAAGATGATCCACGCAATCCAGCAGTTATTGCAGATAATGTAGGTGATAATGTCGGTGATGTCGCAGGAATGGGAGCAGATCTTTTTGAATCATATATTGGAGCAAGTTATGGTTGTTTTGCTTTAATCGCCTTGTTTTTTGATGGCAATCCAACCTATATTTCCTTTGTTTTTCTTCTTCTTTCTATTGGTTTTTTCAGCTCCATCTTCACAATTCTTCTCTCAAGATTTCTAGCAAAAAGAGATCGAGTGAACCCTGCTGCAGTCATTAAGAACATTGGTACCATTTCCTCCGTGTTAGCCATTTTATTAACTTTCATTGTTAGCTACTACATAATGCATAATTTATTTTTCTTTTACGCAGTTGCTGTTGGTATTATATGTGGTTCTGTGATCGGATTTATTACCGATTATTATACAGCAGCAAAACCTATTCGAGTAATCGCTGAAGATTCAAAAGCAGGAGCTGCAAGTAATATTCTTACAGGATTTAGCACAGGTATGCAAAGTACCTTTCTAACAATACTTGTGATTGCTGTATCTATTTATGCAGCTTATTCCCTATTGCAGGTTTTTGGCATTGCCTTAGCTGGACTTGGTATGCTTTTAACCGTCGCTGCCACTATCTCTGTTGATGCTTATGGTCCAATTTCTGATAATGCAGGTGGCATTGCCGAAATGACTCATCAGGAAGAATTTGTTCGGAAAAGAACTGATTCTCTTGATTCAATAGGGAATACTACTGCTGCAATTGGAAAAGGATTTTCAATTGGATCTGCAGCATTAACCGCCTTAACTTTGTTTAACACTTTCACACACTTAGATAAAATACAGTCCTTACAAATACAACTTACTCTGGAAAACCCTCAGGTTATCATTGGATTATTTGTCGGAGCCATGCTCCCCTTTCTTTTCTCTTCTTTAACAATTGAATCAGTAATGAAAGCTGCTAATCCTATGGTTGCTGAAGTTCGTCGACAATTCAAAGAAACCCCCGGTTTATTGAAGGGACTTGTTGAGCCAGATTATGAAAAGTGTATTGACATCTCCACTACTGGAGCACTCAAGGGAATGGTCTTGCCTTCATTATTGGGAATTGTATTCCCATTTGTTCTATTTTGGGCAGTTGGCATTGAATCTGTCATTGGATTATTGGCTGGAGCCCTTGTAAGTGGTGTAACCATGGCAATTTTTATGTCAAACAGTGGAGGAGCCTGGGATAACGCTAAGAAATATATAGAAGCAGGACATTGTGGAGGAAAAGGATCAAGTGCACACATCGCTTCTGTAACAGGAGATACCGTTGGTGACCCATTAAAAGATACATCTGGTCCTTCCTTAAATATTTTAATCAAATTAATTTCTATTGTTACATTGACCTTTATACCTCTCTTCTTATAAACAGATAAAGGAGAAAAAATGAAACGAATTGGTATTTTTACCTCTGGTCGAGATGCACCCGGAACAAATGCGACAATACGATCAATAGCTAAAACATCATTTGATCATTCCTATGAGGTGATTGGTTTTCGAAACGGTATTCAGGGGCTCGTGGAAGATTCATCCTTTTTAATGGATCGATCCAGTGTTTCTGGAATTTTACCTTTGGGGGGAACCATTCTAGGCACATCTTCAAGTCCTCCTTACATGGGAAACCCTACTTCCCTTGAAGCTATAAAAAATACTTTGGATAGATTATCTATTACAGCCCTTATAGGGATTGGTTCTTTTCAAAGCATGCAGTTCTGTTCCTATTTAACTGAATCAGAAGTACCCGTTGTTGGGATACCTGCCACCATTGATAACAATATTCCTGGAACGGAGTATAGCATTGGTTTTCTAACAGCAGTAAATTATGTTTCTGAAGCACTCGACAGACTCCACACAACTGCCACATCACACCATCGAGTTTTCCTGGTAGAAGTAATGGGAGGACAGTGTGGATGGATTGCATTGTTTGGTGGGATTACCGGAGGAGCTGACTTAATCATACTTCCTGAGAAATCGTATTCATTACAGGAAATGATTTCCCATATTAAAAAACGGGAAAATGAAGGAAAGCAATTCTCTATCGTTGTATTAGCCGATACTGCCGGCTTACCAACTGATATTGATATAAAAGATAAAGAGTCAATTCAATGTCACAATGAATTACTTACCTACTTAGGTGCTGAAATTCAAAAAGACACGGGCATGGAAACAAGGCAACTTATTTTGGGACACCTGCAACGTGGTGGCTCCCCTACCGCTTCCGATAGACTGCTGGGAACCATTCTCGGAAATGAAGCAGTCAAGTGCATACGAAAAGGTATTACAGGAGTAATGGTGGGATACCAGAATAGTTCTCTTCAACATATTCCACTCGATACCATCAAAGAAAAGAAACCAGCAAACTTGAATCTTTTAAATACTGCTAAGATATTTTATTAAAAACAAGGAGTTACAATGGAAAAGAAAGCAACTCGCTATGGTTATTCAGAAGCTTTAGTGGATATGGCAAAAACAAATCCATCAATTGTTGTTCTAGATGCAGATCTCTCTAAATCTACAACTACAAACTCTTTTCACAAGGCGTACCCAAATCGCTCCTACAATTTAGGGATAGCAGAACAGAACATGTTAGGTACTGCAGCAGGACTTGCTATTGCTGGCAAAACACCCTATGTTTCTACCTACGGCGTGTTTGTGTCTGGAAGAGCTTACGACCAAATTCGAACAACCATCTGCTATACAAACCTAGATGTCAAAATTGGGGGAGCTCATGGAGGAATCTCTGTTGGACCGGATGGTGCTACTCATCAGGCTCTTGAAGAAATTGCTCTAATGAGAAGTCTTCCTAACATGACAGTATTGGTTCCATGTGACTACCATGAAACTTACAAAGCTACTGTCGCATCTGCATCTATTCCCGGACCTGTTTACATTCGTTTTGGGAGAGAAGCAATTCCAATTATTACGACCAAAGATACTCCTTTTGAATTTGGTAAAGGGACCATCATGCATGAGGGGAACGATGTCTCTATTATTGCCTGCGGGGCTATGGTATATGAAGCTTTAGTTGCAGCTGAATTAGCCAAAGAAGAAGGAATCAACGTAAGAGTAGTTAATATTCATACTGTTAAACCCCTTGACAAAGAAATCGTAATAAACTGTGCTAAAGACACAGGTGCTATTGTTACTGCAGAAGAACACCAAGTGATGGCGGGATTTGGCTCTGCTATAGCTGAAGTAGTTGTACAGAATCATTCTGTTCCTATTGAGATGGTTGGAGTTCAAGATACTTTTGGGGAAAGTGGCACTCCCGAAGAACTTATGGAAGCATATCATCTAACACACAAAGATATTCTTGAAAAAGTTCGGAAGGTTCTTACTCGAAAACAATAACCCAATGAATGATGATCACAATCGGATAATCGAATTACGAAAAGAACTCAATAAGCATAGCTATCAGTATTATGTGTTGGATTCTCCTTTGATATCTGATATGGAGTATGACCAGTTATTTCAAGAACTACAAGAATTAGAAACACAGTTCCCCCACCTTATAACTGCGGATTCTCCAACACAACGAGTAGGACATGCTCCCCTAAAGGCATTTCAGACTTTTCGTCACAAAAGTCGAATGTATAGTTTGGATAATGCTTTTGACAAAGAAGATATTGAAAGTTGGATCAAGAAATGTTCTCGAATAGCAGACATAAGCACTTCGTTGATTATTGCTGAACCTAAGCTAGATGGCTTGTCCATTGAAATAGAGTATCAGAATGGTGAATTGGTTTCAGCGGGAACAAGAGGAGACGGATTCAACGGCGAAGATGTAACCCTGAATGTGAAAACAATTCGATCCATCCCACTATCTGTAAAAACTTTTGCAAAACAAAACTCTGTTCGTGTTTTCCCCACATTTCGTATAAGAGGGGAAATTCTGATGAAACATTCGGATTTTGTGTCTCTGAACAAAGAAAGACAAGATAAAAACGAACCCCTGTTTGCAAATCCTAGAAATGCAGCAGCAGGTTCTTTAAGACAGCTTGATTCATCAATCACTAGTAATAGAAAGTTAACTGCTTATTTCTACCAGTTAACTGACTACCCCATTGCTCAATCCATGAATACTCAATCGGACATTTTGAATTATCTAAAACTTCTCGGTTTTCCTATCAACCCTGAAGTACGAGTGCTTCATTCGGTAGAGGACATTTATGATTACCACCAACATTTACTATCAATAAGATCTTCTCTTCCCTATGAAATTGATGGAGCTGTTTTTAAGTTTAACTCCATTCCTTTATGGTCTCTTCTTGGTACCACATCAAGAGCTCCCCGATGGGCAATTGCTTATAAATTCCAAGCAGAAAACGCCACAACAACAATTCAATCAATCCGCATCTCGGTTGGTCGAACTGGAATCCTTACTCCGGTTGCCGAATTACTCCCAGTTAATGTAGGGGGAGTAATAGTAAGCAACGCGTCTTTGCACAATGAAGATGAAATAGCTAGAAAAGATATCCGGATTGGGGATACAGTTTTAATTCAACGAGCAGGAGATGTGATTCCAGAGGTTCTTGAGGTTGACTTTTCAAAGCGTACATCTAGTTCAGTTCCTTTTCGTATGCCTAAGCGTTGCCCCGTTTGTAATTCTCTCGTAGTACGCGAACCAGAAAAAGCATACACTCGTTGTGTGAATATAAACTGTCCTGCTCGAATTGAAGAGAGTTTTTCTTATTTCGTCTCAAAAGCGGGAATGGACATTGACGGTGTTGGAAAAAAAATATTAAAAAAATTAATCAAAGAAGGGTTGATTAAGGATATCTCCGATTTATTTTCAATTCAAGTTTCAGATCTTATTTCTCTTGAAGGAGTACAAGATAAACTTGCCACCAATATTGTTACCTCCATTCAAGAAGCAAAGAATAGGCCTCTCTGGCGTTTTATTTCGGCTATAGGTATTGAAGGGGTTGGAGGATCAAGCGCTAAACTATTATGCTCTTACTACGAAACAATCACTGACTTTCTTCAGATTTCCTACCAAGAAGCAGTAAGTATTCCAGGGATTGGTCCTGAAACTGCAACAAACATAGTGGATTTTCTGAAAAACGAAAAAAATTTACAAATGATCAATCACTGCTTACAGAACGGTTGTCAATTTACAAATCATCTTTACAAGAACCAGGAAGAAAACGGGAACTTACTGTTGCAAAGTAAATCTTTTGTAATTACAGGAACACTTTCTATCTCCCGGGATAAAATGAAAGAGAAAATTGAAGAAGCAGGAGGTCTTGTTAAAAGTTCATTATCAAAAAAAACAGACTTTTTGCTTGCTGGAGATAATCCTGGTTCAAAACTTCTAAAGGCAAAAGAACTGGGAATTCAAATCATTGGCGAACAAGAACTTTCTAACCTACTTCTTTCTAGTTAATAGTTAATACCTGAATTTAAAAAAAACATAAAAAAAAGCCCCTTTCACAACAAAAGGGGCTTTTTTTTATTCTTCTTACTATTATGACTGTTTTGGATAAATTAGCGTGATTGTTTGTGTTCCACCATCCCATCCTACTTCTGCGCCGAAGGTTTCTGCACAGAATCGTAATGGAACCATGGTACGTCCATTAATAATGGTAGGAGGTGCATCAAGAATCATAGGTTCGCCATTAACCATTGATGTTTTTCTACCAATCCATAGTTCTATTGTCTGTCCGTAATAGGTTAATGTGATTTTCTGTTCTTTTCCATCCCAACCTAATTCTGCACCGAAGGTTTCCGAAACAAATCGTAATGGAACCATGGTACGTCCATTAATAATGGATGGAGGAGCTTCTAGGGTTACAATAACACCGTTTACTTCAGCTTTTGTATTTCCAATTTGTAGAATAATAATCTTCTTTTCAGGATATACTATATGAAGCTCAACGACTGTTTCATTTCCCAAAACGTCAGTGGCTTTCAGTTCAAATGTATTTACGCCACGCTCTAAGGTAACTTCAATGGCAAACTTACCAGCTTTACCCAATTCAATTTCTTCATCGTCTAATGTGACAACGACTTCTTCCTCATCACACTGTCCGATAATGTAGAAATTTTCTTCTGTTGCAATCGCATAGTCTTTCGTTGTAACATCCAGCTCAGGAGCTTTTGTGTCCAGAATAATTACTAGCTCTTCTTCTCCAGTATTGCCTATATCATCTTCTTTTTCGACTAGGATTTTATTTTCGCCTTCTTCTAGTTCTATTTCAAATTCAAAGTAACCTTCAGCATCTAGTTCAACTTCTTCTTCATTGATGTAAATAAAGGCAGTTGGTTCTGTTTTACCTTTTAGTACAGCTTCTTTTTGATTTGTGTAAATTACTTCATCGATAATTGTGAAGTCTTCAAAATCCCACTCAATAGTTGGGGGTTCTTCATCTACTACAGTAATTAATACAGGAACGATTACTTTTCCACCATTTGTTGTGAACGTAATTCTTCCAGAATAATCATCTGGATCTAAATCCCAAGTATTGATAGTTACGGTCGCTTCTTTCACATCATCATTTACTTCTTCGATATCAATTGTTAACCAATCCTGATCTGTTTCAACCGTTCCTTCAAGACCTTCTACTCCATCATTCTCAAGAGCTAACTTGATATCGGTTTTTGTGTTTCGTTCCACTTCATCTAATTGGATTTTTTCAGGATCAACAACAAGTTTTGGAGCGAGTGCTTCATAACAAAAAACTTCCTTGTTTCCAGTAAAGAATATTCTATTACCGTAAACTGCAACATGTTCAACAATGTCACCGACACTCTCCTGCCAGACTCTCTTTCCTTTTCTTGCAAGATTTAAAATAACTAGCTCAGAATCACCTGTGTATCGATTGTTTGATATCTCAGGACTATAGGCAATTATGTAATCACCTGCTATTGCCATGTTTTCAAACTGCGATGTATCACCGACGCCTTTTGAAAATTCAACATCCCCATCTTCTTTGTTTAACACCCAAAGTTTTCCATTACGATCTTGAGCACATACATACTCTTCATTGCAAACAGGAACAGAGCCAAAGGTAAAAGTTCCGTTCTGTGTCCATTCCCATTCTTCTGATCCCGATTCTACCTCAAACGATGAGAAGACTAGTTCAACTTCATTAAGCTCAAAATCAATTCTCCCCCGTAAAAAGTATACATACTCTTCGTCAGCTGTTATCGCGGAACCTAAACCAAGATCATCTTTCACATCCCATACAATATCGCCAGTTTCAATGTCTACACAATATAAGAATGCGGGTCCACTCACTGAGAGCATTCCTTCCTTTGAAACAACAAATCCGGCTGTTGTAGCTAAAACATAATCACCTACAACAGCACAAGGAGAAGACCATCCTAAGTATTGTCCACCTTCAATATCGGATTCCCACTCAACATCACCAGTTTCAGCATCCATTTTTACTAACAACGAACTATCAGTTTTATATAAAAATTCGTCGTCTTCTTCCCCTATCATTGCAAACATTGTTTTAAAATAAATGTATCCATTGCAAATTGCTAAAGGTGAAGATACCGCTCCTGTTGCTTCAGAAGACCATTCTTCATCTCCATCTTCAAGTGTAAATGCACTTACCACCGTAGATCCAGTGCCTTTAGTTCCAAAGCCACCAGTTGATGCAACATAGACAAGCCCCAAATCTGGATCAATTACAGGGGTTGACATTGAAAGTCTTTCGGCCGCTTCCTGACGCCATATCTCTTCTCCTGTTTCAATTTCTACCGCAATAAGTTCAGTAGCATTTCCACCCCTAGAACCGTCATATAAAGCTGTATACAAAATTCCGTTGTAGGCTACAGACCCCCTGCATAAAGACTGTGCATTTCCGGCGTCAGCGTCGAAAGGCCAATCTTCTGATTCCTCAAAATCTTCTCCCAATTCTGACGTAGAAGCTCCTGTTGCCATATAGTCATGTCCATACGATAACCAGGGATCATTACCCATGTTGTCGATGGAATTTAAATCCATTTCTGCATATACATTTGATACAACACTGACACTTACACCTAAGCAAACGGCAAGAATTACGCTTAATAGTCGTTTCATGTGTCCTCCCATCAAGATTACTTGGATTGTTTAATTGGCTCGTTAGATTTTTGATCACTCTCTGGTAAAATTGGTGTTTCTTTTTTCGGATGCATACTACTTTTTCCATCAAAAAAAGCATTTTCCTCGATAATTAGTTTGTCGGCTGCTATTTCACCCACAACTTTACCAGTATCATGAATCTCTAGTTTTTCTTCGCAGTCAATGTTCCCTGCGACTTCTCCCATAACCGTTAGGTTTACAACGTCTATATCGGCTTCGACAACAGAGCCTTCTCCAATAATAACGTCGGCTTTCCCAGTTATTTTCCCTTTTACTCTTCCGTCAATTCTAACATTTCCTTCAACATTAAAGGTTCCATCAATAATGGTACCTTTCCCTAAGAAGGAAGTGGAAGAAGAACGAGTGTTTTTTTGGTCAGCTTTTGATCCAAATGCCATATAACACCTTCCAATCAGGGTTCAACTAATAAGTTATTAATCAGCAGTTGATACCCGAGAATACTTTCCTTTGTGCCTGGATAATATCCTACCTTAGCGATAACTTGCCCTTTATTGACAGAATCCCCTTTTTCAATGGAAAGATCATAACAATAAAGGTATCTGGAAACAGTTTTGTGAATATCTTCGTCTCGATGAGTTATTTCAACTACAAAAGTATGTTGACAAATTTCTTCTATTTTTGTAACTACACCACTTGCAGTTGCTTTTACGTAGGTTCCATAAGGAGCTTGTATTTCAACTCCTGGATTTTTACTAAATTTATTTTGTTTTAATACTCCATCCACAGGAAAACCTGTAGGAGTAATCTGAATATTTTCTTCAATTGCTTGCTGTCGATTGTTGGATGACTGAAGTTCTGCAGCGTGATCGCTAGTGATAGATACAAAATCGGAGGCAGCGGAAGCAGGTTGAGCTTTGGACCGATTACTTCTGGTGTCCAGTAAAAAGTCTGAAAATTCTTTACTTGAATAAGGAAGCTTCATTTGATTACAGGCTTCCTGTTCGGTGCCAATAGCTTTTGAAATGAAAAGGTCTGAGTTGTTTATGAATGCTTCAATCTTAATAAGCGCTTTTTTTACTTGAATTTCTTTAGAAAGATCTTTGTCATCTGCAGTCATTATAAACTCAAATTGTTGGTGAAAAGCAGTAACATTCTGATAGTAGAACCAATACTTATATCCAGCCCAACCAAGACCAAGAACAATAAGACATGCAAGAGTCGAGGCAACAATCTTAACGGTTTTTGTAATAGTGAATTGAAAAGAATTAGAACTATGGGCAGAAACAATAAGTAACTTACTTTGTTTTTGATTGGTTTTATTTGGGGACATCTTTGCCTACCAAACGGTTAAATTTCTCAGGATCCACTTGTTCAGATCCAACCCTGACTTCGTAGTGCGTATGGACACAAGTAGCAGTCCCTGTTTTTCCAGCTTTTGCAATGATTTGTCCACGTTCAACAATATCCCCTTCGTGAACCAAATTTTCAGAATTATGGGCATATAAAGTAGAGATACCATCTCTGTGGTAAATTATTACACAATTACCATAGCCACCACTATATTCGGATTTTATTACTTTTCCTTTTGCAGTAGCTTTAATGGGTTGTCCATAGTAACCAGTAATATCCACTCCCGTATGCCAGTCGGGTGTAAGCCACACAGGATGTATTCGATACCCAAAACCTGGATCAATAATACCGGGCAGTGGATATCCTAGTGGAGTTTTTTCCCATTGCTCCAAAAAATTAGCAGAGGCAAGAGATAACACTTCATTGTTTGTGATAATTTGGTCAAATTGTTCTGTCTGTGTAAATATCTTTTCTTCTAAAGAAAGAGCTGCCTGTAAGCTTAAGTTCGAATTATTGAAATAACCCTGGTACTTTGTAATATCAGAAAGGAGATCGTCAGGATTTAAATCTAAGGAAGCAAGTTTAAGACTTTCTCTGTTTTGTGAATCGGCATTCGATATATGAGTCATTTTTTCGATATTCTTTTCTTGCACCGCATAAATCACTTCTAACTCATTCTCTATAGTAGTAAGTTCTTCGAGTTGCATTTTTTCAGTCTCTTCCAGGGACAGACCCGAAATTTTGACATACTCGGACTTATAAAACTGATAGTTGTTAATTACTCGAATAGAGAAAAAACCAAAGAAAGCAATAACAACTAAACCCAAAAACAGCCAAACAGAGGAAACAAAGAAATGCTTCGTATCTCCTCTGGAAGGCAAATAAATAAAATTAAAGCCTTTCTTTTCAGAGCTCATATCACCACATAATATTCATAAGTATTTTATCTAATTGTCTGATTTTGTTTAGATTTGTCAAGAAAAAGAAGAAAGGGAATTTCCCAAAAAACTCTGGGAAATTCCCTTTCGTTAAGTACTTTAGGAATTATTTCTATTCGAGCACAATGCACTCAAGTGGGCAAGAATCTACACATGCGCCACAACCGGTACATTTATCTGGATGTGTTAATTTGGAAATATCATCAACTAATTCTAAAGCCTCCACAGGACAACCGTCTACACAGACTCCACAACCAGTACAACAATCAGCATCAATTTTTGGTAATGCCATCATATCCTCCTATCACAAGTTTGTTGCATTATAAACCTTGAAGCAAAAAAATACAAGTCAGAATTGTTACAGTTCACTCTTCGTTAAAGAATGCCAATAGGTTTCCTTGTAGACCAACTGCTGGGACTTCAATTCAATTATGTCGATTGGTTTCAAGGCGAAACCATCTTCTGAAAATCCACGTAAACCGGTTAAAAACAAGGTATTATCTATACTCATTCCTTTTAAGTTTTTGTAAATTTCATTCCAATTGTCAAAGTTATTGTTTGACGCTACAGTCTGAAGAAATACTATCTCATCGAATCCTAAAGCAGCAAAATAAGAAGGTTCTGAATTAAACTTTGCTAGATATTGCTGGTAAAATTCAGAGGATAAAAATGAAGGTTTTTTCTCAAAAAAAGGAGTGAAGAAATATATTTCACCTTGCACGCTTATACTCTTGTAATCTTCCGGAATAACAGGAAAGAAAAAAGGAGTAAAAATATGAAAGTCATTTTTCGCAGTGAGTAAAAATGAATTTGTTAAAGAAGAATCTGTTAACACAACTATACACTCAGGATTCGAAGAAGAAACTTTAGCAAATATTCTGTTAGGATCTAGATTTTTCTTACCCTCCATAGGAACTTCCATTACAGTTACTCCAATTGAATTGCCCTCAGCAACAATTCCATCGTGCATAGAACTATACAGAGGATTCGTTGTGTCATACACAACACACACACGACGTTTATCCATTTTGTCAAAAATATATCGAACTAGCAATTTCCCTTGATAAAACGGGTTTTGATTGAAGAGAACTGTAGTGTCTACATTGTCTGGTATAGTACTTTCATAGGCATTACACAAAAAAGTTCGATGGTATGACTGAGCAATATATTTTGCTACTTGTGCACACTCAACAGAAGGAGTGCCAAGCATAATGCCCGAAGTGTTTTCTTGATAAAACTGACGGAATAAGTTAGCTGTATTCTCGGGATCATTTTGTGAATTCATTTCAATCATTTTGACTGTTGTTTTGTTACTACTGTCCATTTCTAAAGCAAGTTTCCTGCCATTGGATAAAGATTGATAAATGCTAGAAACAGTATCGGAAGGATCCTCTGCAATTCCAACCAAAAAGTCTTTTCTTGTGTCACAACCAAGTTGGAATGATACAATAAGAAAGAGGACGCAAGATATAAAAAGGATGCCTTTTTTCATCAGTTTTGTATCCACTGTGAAATTGGTTTTGAAAAATAAGTAGACATGTAGCCATCAATACGAACATCTGGTTTCAGTGTATCGTAATCAAATCCTGTCCGATGCGTCAGTAACTCCTGAAAATCAACAAACTGATCGTATTGATCCGATAAAGCAGAAGACAACTGACTTAAGTATAGCAAAACATCCCAGTTAGAGGTTGAATAAGATGAATAGTTTGTTATTCCAGAAACCAGTACATACAGCGTAGATGTAATACTATTTGTTGGTGTTGTGTTATCTGCTTCAAAAGAACTTATGGTGGTAAGATATGATGCATACTCTGTTGGAAAAGAGTTAGCGCTTACCTTAAACGTGTCAATTGAATCAAAAATAGTATCTGAAAAATTTTCTTCTGTTAGAAAAATATCTTCCAGAGTAATTGATTGAAAAAAAGAATGCAGCTCATCTTCTTGCGTTAAATCGAAGCCTTGTCCCTGCGCTAGTGTATCGTAATCAGGATCGAGGTTCCAATAAAAATCTTGCAGACAGTCAATGTGTGGGTATGATTCCTGAAAACAAGTGTAAGGATCTTGCATGTCCAAACCATCTTCCAATTGAAAATCAGCCATGCAATCGTTGTATTCATCAATAATATTGTCCCAACTGTTACGGACAAAATTTTGTTCATCTGTCCACGAAGCTCCTGAGTTCTTTTGTTCTTCCATGTCTTCTACCATACCCATAACAACTAGGTTTGCCGCATGCAAACTCTGATTATACAAATCCAACCATTGGTTGGGTACATTGTAGCCAGTGGGAAAAGTTAATCCAGCATAGGATCCCATCATTTGTTTCCCCATTCTTCCCTCACTTGAAATAAAAGTATCACTAATTAACAGCTCTGGAACATTTGCTATTTGCAAACATAACAATCCCTCTTTAGCTGGGTGGTCCGTTCCGGTCTTAGTATAAGTAATGGTTCTTTCAATTTTTCCATTCATTATGGTACACCCTGGACTAATAGAAGATAAATCGGAACTAAGTACAGGCTCTTTTTTCAAAAAATATACAGATGGTAATAAAATTGTATCAATGTTCTGCCATGGTTGAGTACTATTCTCTACATTTTTCGCGAGAACATTGTCATATATAATCATTTTTTCAAGGATAGAAAAAGAATACGCTTCCTCTATAAAACTTGTGCTAACAATACCTGTATCCATAGTTAAAAACGAAGAATCTTCATATTGAACACCCGTAGGAAAAGAAACCAGTTGATCTGCCAATGTCATTAAACTGTCTATATAAGGTGCCCCAGCCAATTCAAGATAATTTGCTGTATTGCTATAATTCACGTCATAATCACGGAGAAGAATTGCTGCATCACGTAAATTGTCCAGCATAATAACAGTGCTGTAGATTAAACGGGCATATTCTGGAGCCATCTGTATGTTGTCGACAATGGGTCCATCATTTCGTTCCACTACAGATGTACTGAAGGCTGACTGATCCGTAACACACCGTAGTTTTGTTTTAAACATAACAAGCTTCCCAAGATCAACCATAGTTAAACCAACAATTACTAAAAATAAGATAAATATTGCATATAAAACAATTACTTGACCCTTTTCAGATGATGCTTTCATGTTCATTTTCTTCATATTTCTTTAAATATCTAAGAATATTTCCTCCAACGGTTGTATATAATCTCTCTATTATTATAATCCAAAACGTTACGCATATTATATACTATAAAGAGGTAGAATAAATATGAAAAGACGGGAACTTGGCCTTAGTCTGTTAAAAGAAAATCCTTATAATGTTAGTGTTTATGGGGAGTACCCAGTAAAACTTCCCAAAGAAGATATTAAGAATCTTTGTAAACAGATTCGACGTGACATAGTGCTTTCCACATTTTCAGCTGGTTCGGGACATCCAGGAGGATCCTTATCAGCTACTGACATGTTTGGGGTTTTATGGACCTCCTTCCTCAAGCACAAACCAAGTAATCCATCGTGGGAAGAAAGAGATTATGTAATCTATTCAAAAGGTCACATCACCCCACTAATCTACTCTCTCTATGCTGAAACAGGCTATTTTTCCCGAGAAGAACTTTCTACATTCCGTGAATTCGGTTCTCCATTGCAGGGTCATCCTGCTAAAAACAAACTAGACTGTGTTGAGGTTTCGAGCGGTTCTTTAGGACAAGGTTTATCGGTAGCATGCGGTATTGCTATGGGACTAAAACAAGACCATAAGTCGAACCGTGTATTTACACTGTGTGGAGACGGTGAATCACAAGAAGGACAAATATGGGAAGCGGTCATGAGTGCAGCTCATTATCATTTAGACAACCTAACCCTATTTTTTGACTACAATAACTTAGAAATTGATGGGTGGGTTGAAGATGTAATGGGAATTGACCCCGTTGAAGACAAGTTTAAGGCTTTCAATTGGCACACGGTTATAGTGGATGCCCATGATATTGATTCTATTGAAAAAGGAATTCAAAAAGCTTTAGATAACAAAGACCGACCCACAGTAATTATTGGAAAAAGCATCAAAGGCAAAGGCATTTCGTTTATGGAAAATGAAGCTGGGTGGCACGGAAAAGCCCCCAACGAAGAACAAATGAAGATTGCCCTAGATGACATCGATCAAGAGGTATAAAACGAATGGAACAAACTAAACGAACTCCTTTATACGAGGAGCACAAAGAACTAGGTGCTAATTTAGTACCATTTGCAGGATTTACTATGCCCATTGCTTACACAAGCATGATTAATGAACATTTAGCAGTTCGTGATCATGCAGGTTTATTTGATGTATCTCATATGGGTGAAATTACTATTGAAGGAAAAGACGCTCTTGCCTTCACCGATTATTTGATTACCAATCGTATTTCCAATGCAGAAAACGGAGATATTAAATATTCTGCTATGCTGTATCATAATGGTGGGGAAGTAGATGACCTATTGGCCTACAAAGTAGATGATACTCATGTACTCCTGGTAGTAAACGCTTCCAATATTGAGAAAGACTATCAGCATATTCTACAAATTAAAGAAGAAAGATCAGACTTGGAATGCGTAATTCAAAACATTTCTGATGAATGGGGTCAGGTGGCTTTTCAGGGTCCATATGCGGAAGACATCCTACAGAAAATTACAAAAGAAGACCTTTCTAAACTTCGCGTTTTTACTTTCCAGAACATGTCTATTGCAGGTGTTCCATGTACAATATCCCGTACAGGATATACTGGTGAAGATGGCTTCGAGATTCTTGCCAAAGGCGATTCCATTAAAACAGTATGGAATGCTATCCTTAAAGTTGGGACACCGGAAGGAGTACTACCCTGTGGGTTAGCATCCCGAGATACTCTACGCTTTGAAGCATGTCTTTGGCTATATGGCAATGATATCGACCAAACAACCAATCCGATAGAAGCAGGCCAGGGTTTTGCCGTTAAACTAGCAAAAGAGTTTGTTGGAAAAGATGTTTGTAAAGAAACAAAAGAGAATGGTCCTGCGCGAAAACTAGTTGCACTTGAAATTGAAGGAAAAATGATTCCTCGACATGGATATCCGATTCTTTCTGAAAGTAAAGATATTGGACAAATCACCTCCGGGAGTTTCTGTCCAAAACTACAAAAAGTATGTGCATTAGGATACGTTCCAAAAGAGCTATCAAAGAGTGGGAACATACTTGAAATCAAGATTCGTAATAAAACTGTACCTGCCACTGTTGTGAAAAAACCATTTTACAAAGGGACATCTGGTAGAGCAGATCGTCGATAAGGAGAATATAATGCAGATTTCTGAAAGAACAAAACATGCAAAAGCCGAAGGAGCATTTGAAGTCTTAGCAAAAGCACAAGACATTGAACGAAAAACAGGTAAAAAAGTTGTCCATATGGAAATTGGGGAACCTGATTTTCCAACCCCAAAAGGTATTATTGAAGCCTGTAAAAAGGCATTGGACGACGGAAAAACTCATTATACTCCAGCTGGGGGTATTCCTGAATTTAGAGCTGCTGTTGCAAAGCACCTACAGAAGACCCGAGGAGTTGATGTTGATCCGGCAAATGTTCTTATTACCTCTGGAGGTAAACTTCTTATATATTCTACTTGTGTTACCTTTTTAGAACCTGGGGATGAATGCATTGTACCCGATCCAGGTTACCCCCCTTATCAGTCAGCCGTTGGTTTAGCAGGTGGTATATCCGTCCCTCTTCCTTTAACAGAAGAAAATGGATACCAACTTACTGCCGAAGAACTTGAAAAAAGAATTACTCCAAAAACAAAACTTATTATCATTAACACCCCTCAGAATCCAACAGGTGGAGTTTTATCCAAAACAGAATTAGAAAAAATTGCAGAAGTTGTTAAAAAGACAAATGCAATTGTTTTTTCTGATGAAATATATTCCGATCTTATTTACTCTGAACAAGACAAACACTTTTCTATTGCCAGTATTCCAGGTATGCTAGAAAGAACTGTATTAATGGATGGAATGTCAAAAACTTATTCCATGACTGGGTGGAGATTAGGTTATGCTGCAGTTCCTGCAAAATTTTACAATGCAATGAAAAAAATTGTTAACAACACTGTTTCTTGTTGTCCTGCATTTACACAAATTGCCGGAATTGAAGCTCTAGAAGGAAACAATCCAGAAGTACATCATATGTGGGAACAATTTAAAGAGCGATGTAATTTAATCTATACACTTGTAAACGATATTCCTGGCATGAGTATGATTAAACCAAAAGGTGCATTCTATGCCTTTGTCAATGTTAAGCCTATCCTAGACAAATACAATCTTACTTCTGCTGATTTAGCCGAAATTTTCTTACAGAAAGCGCATGTCGCATGCTTAAGTGGGAGCATTTTCGGTTCTCAAGGTGATTCGTATATCCGTTTCTCCTATGCGACCTCCAAAGAAGATATCCAAACAGGAATGGAAAGTATTAAAAAACTGGTTGAAGCAGACTATCCTACTGAATGATTGTAAAAAAAGATTTTCACTTTGATGCTGCACACCAACTGACAAACTATTATGGAAAATGCGAAGCATTGCACGGACACCGGTATGGTTTATCTGTTAGTGTAAAAGGCTCAAAGAATCCTGAAACAGGAATGGTGATTGATTTCTGCAAGTTGAAAGAGATTGTCACTAATTCTGTTCTTACAAAACTAGACCATAGTTTTTTAAATGACTATATCGAAAATCCCTCTGCAGAAAATATTGCAGAGTGGATTTTCGATCGTTTAAGCCCAATTTTAAAAACTGAAACATGCTTTTTGTGGAAAATTACTGTTTCTGAAACCCCAACTAGCCATGTAGAAATAACAAAAGAAGATTATGAGAGACATACAAAGTGAATTTGACAACCGAGAAGTAAAACTTGATCGAGTTGGGGTACACGGAGTACGGTATCCTATTTCAATTGCTGACAAAAATGGTTTACAACAATCAACAACAGGACTAGTTAGTTTGTGTGTTGACTTACCCCAACACTTTCGTGGCACTCACATGAGTCGGTTCATAGAAATCTTGAATGTACACCGAGATACAATTGCCATCTTATCACTGGAAGGGATTTTACAGGACACAAAGCAATCCCTTAACGCTGAGACTGCCCACATAGAAATTGAGTTTCCTTTTTTTATCAACAAAGAAGCCCCTGTTTCTAAAATTAAGAGTTTTTTATCTTATGATTGTAAATTCAGTGCATCAAAAGGTACTTCATTTGACTTTGTCATGCAAGTAAACGTCCCCATTCAATTGCTATGTCCCTGCTCCAAGGAGATATCCGCTTATGGGGCTCACAATCAAAGAGGAGTAGCCTCGGTATCTATCAGAATGAAACATGGACATTCAAATCTTGTTTGGATTGAAGACATTATTTCCATCTGTGAGGAGGCAGCTTCATCCCCTGTTTATTCCTTGCTTAAGAGAAAAGATGAGAAATTTATCACAGAATATGCATATGATCACCCTCGCTTCGTTGAAGATGTAGTTCGGAACATCTATCTTCCTTTAGACAAAGATAATAGAATTTCATGGTTTTCCATTCACGTTATCAGCAACGAAAGTATTCACAACCACAATGCATATGCAAAAGCTGAAAAACACAAGTGACTTCCATGCTACGTGTAGTCAATCCCAGTGAAACGAATTCAACCTTAAAAGCGATCGGATGTTCTCCCGAAAGCATTCCCATTTTTGAAGAAAAAGAAAAAACCTACCTGGTACATGCTACCAATATTGATTACCGCGAAGCCACTATTTTGAAGCAAACTTTTCTAAGCAAAGGAGGAGACGTAGCTGTTCACAAAAATGTTCTTGATCACACAATAGAAAATTCTTCCGTGCTGTATATTGGAACCAAAAAGATATACAAACAAGTTCTGCTTGAATTAAAAAAACAACCCTACTTTAACCTCCCGTCTCTCTCAAGACAGTTAGAAACTTTTTTACACGTAGTATGGAAAAAAGAAGAATCCTTTCTCCCCGCTATCATGGGAATTGTTAATGTAACACCCGATTCTTTTTCAGATGGAAATCAATTCACTTCAATTCAATCTATTCTGGAACTTTGTAGAACCCATATTGCAAACGGAGCTTCCATTTTAGATATCGGAGGAGAATCCAGTCGACCAGGATCAGACTCTGTTAGTCTTGAAGAAGAATTAAATAGAGTACATAAACCACTGCTTGCAATTCGAAATGAGTTTCCTTTTATCCAGTTATCAATTGACACTATGAAACCAAAGGTTGCGGAAACTGCTCTTGATCTAGGAGTGAATATAGTAAATTGTATACATGTTACTCCCTCCATGCTTGAAGTAGTAGCAAGATATCCCGAAAGCCACTTGGTTATCATGCACATGAAGGGAACTCCCAAAACGATGCAAAATAACACACATTACCGCTCCATTTTGCATGACATTCATTCGTACTTTGAAAATATTCTCTTACAGACATCTCAATTCTCAATTTCTCAGGAAAGAGTTATTCTTGATCCCGGTATCGGTTTTGGGAAAACCCCTGAACAAAACATATATATCATGAATAACCTCAGTAGCTTTTTTGATTTGAACTGTCGCTTATTAGTAGGTCATTCCCGAAAGAGTTTCTTTGGGAAACTTCTTTCTTGTCCTGTTGAAGAAAGAGATCTTCCCACAGCAGTTCTCTCAACCATCCTCTGTAATAATGGAGTTGACATACTTCGGGTACATAATGTGAAAAGCACTACAGTGGCTCTTGCTACGCAGAATATGTTGAAACAGAGTTAATTTTGTCTAGTTATGAATAAAGTTGTATTCGCTTTGGGAAGTAACCAAAGTAATCGGATTCAAATGCTAAAAAAGGCAATTGTCGAACTTTCCGATGCTGGATACCCGCCAGTTTCTCAATCTAGTATTATTGAAACTCTACCCTATGGAGTTAAAAATCAATCTTGTTTCTTAAACATGGTGATTCTAACATATACCTTCGAGAATAATCCATTAAAAACACTACAAACCATTAAGCATATCGAAAAAAAATTGGGACGAAAACAAACGTATCGTTGGGGACCAAGAACCATTGACATTGATATTATATTTTGGAATCGTGACATCTTTCAGTCACCAGAATTAACAATACCCCACACGGATTTGCAGAATAGAGATTTTGTTTTACTACCGCTGTTAGAAGTCATACCCAATTATGTGCATCCTTTGTTAAAAACAAACATTTACACGCTTTGGAACGTTTACAAAGAAAAAAAACATGTTACTATAAAATAAACTACTCAGGAGGAGCTTATGAATTGGGCTAATTGGACAAAAGTATTTGCTTCTATTTGGTTAATTCTATTTTCAATCCACATTACAAACTTCTGGTCTCTTCACCCTGTCACTCTGATAGTAATGTCGGCTATTGTTTTTATTTCGGC